>JAADFV010000332.1:0-3440 GCA_013152695.1 Chloroflexota bacterium
CCACCATCCCCCCGCTCGTCAAAGCGACCTCACCCAACAAAGGCTCGAATCCGGGCAGGCCCAGGCGTAAGAGACGACTGGAGGTGAGAGGATAATAACGCTCTAGCCAGAGAGCAGTGTCTTCTGTCGTTTGCAAGACCAGTACAATATCCTCAGCTGTGGCCAGCAGTCGTGCCGCCGAAGCCTGAGGGTATTCGGCCAGCTCGATGGCCGGGGCAGTAGAGTCCATTTGGATGAGACGGGTGGGGTCCAAACTGAGAAGAAGAAGGCTATCATTGTAAGCGGCAATATCTGCTATGACAGTACCGCTGCTCGTGTATTTTTGTGAAGGCTGCTCGCGGGGCACGAGCATGTTGTCGAAACGTTGGGCTACAAATCCCCCCTCCTCTTGCCAGGCCAGCCACACATCACCGCTGTCAGACCAGCTTAGCAGTGCCTTGCCTGGGAGCGACTTAGCGGCCAGTGGTGTCATTGTTGCATCGAATACCCTGACCTGACTTGCTGCTTCCTCCTGCCAAAGCACGGCACATAAAGCCTGCCAGCAGCGTACTTGCACAGTCACATTAGCAGAATCGGCCAGGCGGGTAGCGAGGCTATCTTGGCCCCTGGCTCCCGTTCCTTGGCGAAAGGCCCAGACACCGTCGTTATCGCTCCACAGCAGAAACCACTCGTCATCCGAGATGGTGGCGAGCGATAGGGCGCGCTCCCCCAAGGCTGTTTGCCAACGGCTTCCCGCCCAGGGAAAGAGCCGCCTGTCCTCGTCCTCTAAACGATTGCCGTACCCATCCAGGCGTTGGCTCCAGATAAAAGCACCATCACCCTGGTCTTCGACCCACACAATCTGCATACCCCCATCAGCAAGGGGAGCCAGAGCCGGTATACGACGCATATTGCCGGCATCTGGCGGGCGTAGCGTGAGATGGCCCTGAGTGCGGTCCCACCAGGCCGTAGTGCGGGCGCCGTCCGCGTGGGCATATGTGGTGAAGGTCTCGATATAACGGGCGGTAGGATTGGCGGCGCCCTCGCTAAAGGCCCGCTGCCCCGTCAGAGCCCAGAGGAGGAGCATCATCGTCACGCCCGCCACGAGAGTGATCACACCTCTTGGGCGATCCCCCCAGCCTGAACTCCCACGCATACTTAACCCAACCTGCGCGCCAGGGTCTGCTTCACCACATCCACATCCGCGGGCAGATAAATCGGCGGATTGGCCAGATGCGCCTCCACACCGGGAAGCTGATCTTCGTGATAACCCACCTTGAACTGGGTAAATTTGAGGCCATGAGCCGTGGAAATAACGACGACGCGATGGTTGGAGGCAATGGTACCTCGCTGCACGAGCTTGATGAGCACGGCCAAAGCAACGCCCGTGTGAGGGCAGGTATACAGACCGGTGAGATCAGCACGCGCCGCAGCATCTGCCAACTCGTGCTCTGTGGCGCGCTCTACCAGACCATCGAATTGTCGAATGGCGGCAATGGCTTTTTCGTAACTGACCGGATCCCCGATCTGAATGGCCGAAGCCAGGGTTTTCTTCGCCTTCAAGGAAATCTTCTCTTGAAATCCCTGCTGATACGATTGGTAGAAGGGATCGGCCTGTGCCGCCTGTGCCGCCACTAAACGCGGTAGTTTATCGATTAATCCCAGGTCTTTCATCAGCAAAAGACCTTTTGCCAGGGCACTGATGTTACCCAGGTTGCCCACGGGAATGATAATCCAATCAGGCACCTCCCAATCGAATTGCTGCACGATCTCGATGCCCACCGTTTTCTGTCCCTCGATCCGCAGTGAATTCATAGAATTGGCAAGATAGATGCTATTGTCGCGTGTCACCTCTTTGACGATGCGCATACAGCCGTCGAAATCGGTGTCGAGGGCAAGTACCGTGGCACCGTTGGCGATCGGTTGGATCAGCTGGGCAGGGCTGACTTTGCCCTGGGGCAAGAAGACAATGGTAGGGATGCCGGCAGCCGCACCATAGGCGGCCAAAGCCGCGGATGTATCGCCCGTCGAAGCGGCCGCCACCGCACGAACAGGCGAACCTTGCGCCATCATTTGTTTGACAACACTCACGAGCACGGTCATACCGAGGTCTTTGAACGAACCGGTATGGCTGTTGCCTGATTGCTTGATCCAAAGATCGGGTAGCCCGATCTGTTCGCCGAAACGTGCTGCCCAAAAAAGATTGGTGTTGCCCTCGTAAGTGCTGACAATATTGGCATCCTCAAGATCAGGTACAACCCATTCCTTATAACGCCATACACCCGAGCCATAAGGCCATTGTGTGGTGCCGGCACGAGAAGCAAAGAGTCGTTTCCATTCGGCGCCAGAACGCTGACGCAAGGCCTCTTTGTCGTGTACGACTTCGAGAAGACCACCGCAGTGGGGGCAGGTATAAATGACGTCGTAGAGCGACCATTCACCGGGACAACCGCGAAAACAGCGAAACGAAGCGTGATAAGGAGTGTTCATGGGTCAAATGGGCATGTAAGAGGGGGGAATAGGGAGCAAGGAGCAGGAAGCAAGGAGTAGAGATTGCTCGCTCGCGTGGGGAGGAAGACGGGAGACGGAAGAGCGTATTGAGGGGGTTAGGCGTTTAGAGTGCCAACCCCGTGAAAAGATGGGGGTGAACCCTTGCGGTCGCCTCTGACGTCTGTCACCCTTCCACCCTTCGCTTCTCCCTCCCGTATTCTGTCGACCATATTCTTCGATCTCGAGTGCGACAACCTCAGTCACTGAGGCCAAGAAGGGCACGAGCACTGCGAATTTGCTGCAATACGGCGGTACGGGAGACACCCCCCACCGTATTCCTCTGCTCGACCGATCGCTCGAAGTCCCAGACTTCCAGTGCCTCGATCGTGAAGGCGGGGTGGATAGATCGTAAGGTGGCGAGGTCGAGATCGCGTAGAGTGCAATGACGTTCTTCGGCAGCGCGGACGACCTCACCAACGATATGGTGACTTTGACGGAAAGGAATGCCTTGGGCAACCAGCCAATCGGCCAGATCGGTCGCAAGCATGAAATCATCGAGAGAGGCAGTCATACGCTCAGGATTTGGCGTCAGCGTGAGGATGGCGCCGGTGATGACGGGCAGGGTGATTTCAAGCGTATCGATGGCGTCGAAGAGAGGCTCTTTGTCTTCTTGCAGGTCTTTGTTGTAGGTGGAGGGTAGGCCTTTGAGCGTGGCTAGAAAGCCAGTCAAATGACCGATCAGCCTTCCCGTTTTGCCGCGAGTAAGCTCGAAGGCATCGGGGTTTTTCTTCTGGGGCATAAGGCTGGAGCCGGTCGTGTAAGCATCATCGAGGGTGATCCAACCAAGGCTGGGATTAGAAAAAATCACCACGTCCTCACTCAGGCGACTGAGGTGCACCCCGACCATGGCTGCCCAGAAAAGGTATTCTGCCACGAAATCGCGGTCTGCTACCGCGTCCATGCTATTCATG
>JAADFV010000332.1:3478-3779 GCA_013152695.1 Chloroflexota bacterium
GACGGGGACGGGCGTACCCGCAAGCGCCCCCGCGCCCAAAGGCAGGACATCGATGCGACGGCGTAGATCCTCCAGTCGTGACCAATCCCGCTGCAGCATCCAAAAGTAGCTCATAAGCCAGTGGGAGAAACGAATGGGTTGGGCGGGCTGAAGATGGGTATAGCCAGGCATGATCAGGTCGAGATAACGTTCGGCTTGCTCGATAAGCGCCCGCTGTAAATGGCTGAGACCTTCCTCGAGGCTATCACTGGCATCGAGCAAATACAGGCGCAGGTCGGTGGCAACCTGATCATTGCGACTA
>JAADFV010000333.1 GCA_013152695.1 Chloroflexota bacterium
TAACTATGGAACAATCAGCTCCAAAAAAATCACTGGTCAGCCACCTTCCCTTCGATAGTGCCACGATGCGACTTTTCGCCATCGCCATTCTCATTTTTGTGGCCTTCAGTCTTTTGCTTCCAGGGAAATTCTTTACCGTGCGCAACATGCAGTCGATGGCAGTGCAGTTGCCTGAGTTTGGCATTCTCGCCTTTGCTATCATGATTACGATGTTGACCGGCGGTATCGATCTTTCTATCGTAGGCACGGCCAATCTCTCTGCCATTGTGGCGGCATTGATCCTGACTCGACTCGCCGGGGAGGGTGGTGCCGGCCTCCCCCTGGCCTTTGTCATGCCCCTGGCCATGTTTGCTGCCCTGGTGATGGGTTCCATCTGCGGTCTTTTCAACGGCTATCTTGTCTCGACCGTGGGGATTACGCCGATTTTAGCAACGTTGGGTACGGGTGCAATCTACACCGGTCTCTCTTTCGTGATCACAGGTGGCCCCGCCATTACCACGACCCAGCTCGCTTTTATCGGTAACAGCTCAATTTTGGGTCTACCCATTCCTATCATCATCTTTGTGGTACTTGCCATCCTGTTTTCGATTTTGCTCAATCGTACTTCCTTTGGCTTCAATGTCTACATGCTGGGTACGAACCCCACTGCCGCCCTTTTTTCCGGTATCAACAGCAACAGCGTACTTTTGCGCACCTATTGGTTGGCGGGACTTACGGCAGGAATCGCTGGTATCATCTTTCTTGCTCGTACGAATTCGGCCAAACCTGACTTTGGTGCCTCGTTCATTCTCCTCACGGTACTGATCGCCATTCTCGGAGGCATCAGTTATACGGGTGGTTTTGGTACCGTTTCCGGCCTGGTTCTGGCCGTCGTGAGTATCCAGCTCCTCTCGACCGGTCTGAACATGCTCATGCTCACACTGTTCCCCTCCAGCGCTGCCATCTTCTTCCGCCAGTTTGCCTGGGGCGGCTTGCTCTTGATGGTCATGGTGCTCAATTACTACATCGAACGGCGACGCGGCAGTATCACTTGAGTGCTCAGCACTCGAGGATCAGCTGGCGAAAGAATGATCGCCAACATACCTCTTACCCACATATCAATTCGATTCACACACTCTCAAGGGAGTTTTTCATGACAAAAATCGCTTATCTCGGCCTAGGCATCATGGGGCGCGGAATGGCCGCGAATCTGCTAAAAGCAGGATATCCTCTAACCATCTGGAATCGTACTGCTAAACGCGCCGAAGAGCTTGTGCTGCAAGGCGCCACGCAAGCCCTAACCCCCGCGGCTGCCGTGGCTGATGCCGATGTCGTAATGTATTGTCTCAGTGATGATGCCGCCGTCGAAGACCTGGTATTCGGCAGTGGCGATTTACTTTCAGGGGTCAAATCAGGGCAGATCGTCATCGACCTGACCACTGTGCATCCTGACACGACACGCAAAGAGGCTGCGGCCTATGCTGCCAAGGGCGTGAGGTTCCTCGACGCACCCGTATTTGGCAGTAAGAACGAAGCTGCTGCGGGAGGGCTGTGGATTGTGGTGGGGGGCGAAAAAGCGCTGTTCGAGGAAGTGAAACCGATTCTCGAAGTGCTCAGCGAAACCACCCATTACATGGGCGATGTTGCCATGGGGAGCTCGATGAAACTGGTCGGGAATCTTGTAGTAGCCGCCCAGTTGGAAGCGCTGGGTGAAGCGATGGTTCTGGCAACAAAGGCGGGCCTGGACCCCGAAGATGTGCTAGGCGTGCTTCATGTCACCGATTTCAAATCCCCGATCTTCGATGGCGTGGGGCAAATGCTGCTCAATCGAGATTTCAGCACACATTTTTCCCTCAAACTCATGCTCAAAGACGCCAATCTCATCGCCCGCTTTGCCCAGGACCTGAATGTGCCCATTCCCGCTTCCGCGGCCACGCGTGAAGTGATCAAAGCGGCGGTGAACAAAGGCTGGGGTGAAGAAAATGCTTCGGCCTTTATTAAGAATCTGGAAGAGCAGGCAGGCGTCGTTGTACAGAAATAAAGGGAGGTAATCATGACTGGACCTTATGTGATGGGTATCGATTTTGGTACCGAGAGCGTGCGGGTAGGCATTTTTGATCTGAGCGGCACACCCCGCGTTTTCGCTTCACAACCCTACCACCTCTACCATCCCCAACCGGGCTGGGCCGAACAAAAACCTGAGGAATGGTGGCAGGCTTTGGTCCAGGCGACGCACACAGCCCTGGCAGAAAGCGGCATCGCCAAAGAAGAAATCGTAGGCCTGGGCAGCGACTGCACCAGTTGCACGGTGCTGGCTATGGATGAGCACTTCCGGCCGCTGCGACCGGCCATCATCTGGATGGATGTGCGCGCGGCGGAACAGGCGCGGCGCATCGCTGCCAGCGGGCATCCGGCCCTGAAATACAATGGCTACGGCAATGTTTCTGCCGAGTGGATGCCCTGTAAGGCACTGTGGATCAAAGAAAACGAGCCCGAAATCTATGACAAGGCCGCTCATATCGGCGAATTCGTCGATTGGCTAACTTACCGTCTCACCGGCGAATGGACGGCCAGCATCAACAATGTCAGCATTCGCTGGTACTATGATCGGGCCGAAGGGGGCTGGCCGGTCGATTTTTATGAACAGATCGGCCTGGGTGATGTCCTGGCCAAGTTCCCTCAGCGTGTTTTGGATATGGGTGACGTGGCGGGAACGTTGTTGCCGGAAGTAGCGGCAGAACTGGGCCTGCAGCCAGGTATCCCCGTGGCGGAAGGTGGCGCCGATGCCTTTGTCGCCATGATCGGTCTGAATGTGGTGCAACCGGGTAAACTGGCCTTTATTACCGGCTCCTCCCATCTCCATCTTGGCCAAAGCGCGGCCCCGTTACATGCCAAAGGCATCTTCGGCACCTACACCGATGCGGTCTTGCCCGGCCAATACACTGTGGAAGGAGGACAGGTTTCCACAGGTTCAGTAGTGAAGTGGTTCAAGGATAATTTTTGTGGCAAAGAAGCGGCTCTGGCTGCTGAGCGTGGGGTCGACATTTACACAGTGCTCACGGAGCTGGCCGAGCCCATTCCTCCCGGCTCCGAGGGTCTAATTGTACTTGATTACTGGCAAGGGAATCGCACACCCTATGTCGATCCCGAAGCTCGCGGCATTATCCGTGGCCTTTCTCTGAAACACACCACCGGACATCTCTTCCGGGCCATTATCGAGGGCATCGCCTACGGTACCGAACATATCTTGCGTACTTTCCGTGAGAACGGTTTTGTGGTCGAGGAAATGGTGGCGGCCGGTGGTCCCACCAAGAGCGCCCTGTGGATGCAAATCCACGCTGATGTGAGCAACACGCCCATCACCCTTACCACCGTCCCCGACGGCCCCGCTCTGGGCTCCGCCATCATCGGCGCTGTGGCAGCAGGGCTCTTCCCAGACGTGCAGACAGCAGCGG
>JAADFV010000334.1 GCA_013152695.1 Chloroflexota bacterium
ACCGTGAGACCCTTCGTTTCACTCAGGGTGACATATGTCCCGCAAGGTGACAAACGACTTGAAGCGAAGCATCTCACCGGCACATGCGCGGCGAGATGCTTCGCTTTGTTCAGTGCGGCAGATAACTTCCGCTGTTAATCAAAGAATATGCGCCAGGAATTGGCGGGTGCGTAGTTCTTTGGGGTTAGTAAAGAATTCGTCGGGAGGTGCGATTTCTGCCCAGGCGCCATCAGCCATTAAAATGACCCGGTCGGCCACATCGCGGGCAAAGTGCAGCTCGTGTGTGACCACAACCATGGTCATGCCGTCATTGGCCAATCTCTCCATGACATCAACGACCTCGTTGATCAACTCGGGGTCGAGCGCCGAAGTCGGCTCATCGAAAAGCATGATTTTGGGTTCCATGCAGAGGGCGCGGGCAATGGCCACACGCTGCTGCTGGCCGCCCGATAGCCGCGAGGGATACTCATCGCGCTTCTCAGAAAGGCCGACCCACGCCAGTAATTCTTCTGCTTTTTCGATTGCCTCAGCTCGGGGCATCTTTTTCACGGTGATGGGAGCTTCGATGATATTTTGCAGGACAGTCATGTGGGGGAAAAGGTTGAACTGCTGGAAAACCATCCCCACCTTTTGCCGTAACTCTCGAATGCGCTTGCGCTGGTGGCGAAGCGATTCGCCCGCATTGATTTTCAGCTCATCGATTTCGATGACACCCGCGGATGGCTCTTCCAAAAAGTTGAGGCATCGTAAAAACGTACTTTTACCACCACCGGAAGGGCCGATGATCACGACCACTTCGCGAGGTTGTACATCCAGATCCACGCCTTTGATCACATGCAGGGGGCCAAAGTATTTATGAAGGCCGCGTACTTTGATGATTGCTTCACTCATAGCTTATCTCCTTTCACCGCGAGCCATGTATTCCTCCAGCTTTCCTTGCAAAAGCTGGAAGATGACGGTCAACACCCAGTAAAATGCGGCGGCAATGATAAATGTTTCCAGGGAGCGGAAATACTGGCGTCCCACTTTTTGCGCCCGATACGACAGCTCCCACACGCTCATCAACGACACGAGGGAAGAGTCCTTCATCATGGCAATGAACTGGTTGCCGATGGGGGGTATGACGATGCGAAAGGCTTGCGGTAAAATGATGCGCCGGTAAGCCTGCACGCGAGACATGCCCAGGGCTTCGGCAGCCTCATACTGGCCGATGCCGATGGCCTGGATGCCGGCGCGGAAAATTTCCGTCATGTAAGCGCCGTAGTTCACGCCCAGGGCGAGGATACCGGCCGTGACCGGTTGCAGAACAATGCCCAAACGCGGCAAGCCCAGATACCAGATGTAAACCTGCACCAGCAGGGGAGTACCCCGAATAAGGGAAATATAAAAGCCAGAGATGCCGTTGGCTACAGGACTCTTGGATAAACGGCCCAAAGCACCGAGCAGAGCGAGAACAACGGCCAGGACAATCGAAACCAGGGAGACGAAGACGGTGAGGCCGGAGCCCTTCATGATGAAAGGCAGCCAATGCCGCATGAAGGAGATATCGAGGTTGAAGCGGCGCAAAACGGAGTAAAGAACCACCAAAATCAGGAGCCAAACCCCGGTTGTGAAAATGCCCTGCCGTAGTTTGCGCGTCCGCTGTCCAATCATCAGCCTTTCCGACAGAGACGATCCTACTGGTGACTCATAAAAATCGGCCACAGATTCCCGCATCAGCATCAGCACCAGGAAGAGATACCATGCCACTAAAGCCATCAAAGGCCAGGCGATCTGCAACTTCAGACCGAGGGAAAGGGGATAGGTGAGTGTTTCCAGGAGAGGGAGGCCGAGGATCACGACCGGGCCTAAAATGTACAGGGCCAGGGCCATCAGGTGTCCCCAGGGGCGCAGTAGCCACAAGCCCCACAGGACGAGAAGCCCCAGGAGTCCACTGAAGAGCATCCAGTAGATCAAGGTCTCTCCCCACTCCGGTTGCAGACCGTACTTGGCCCATTCGATACGCACAATCTTCTGATTGGCGGTTTCCCACTCCCGCAGGGTGCCATCGTCACCGACACTAAGGATGGTATTTGGGGCCACACCAAAGGCCACACCGTTCACGGTGCTCAAATGGCCTTCGTAGTAGGCCGTTCCTTTGCCACCCGGCAGCCGCCAGCTACGCACTTTACTGTCGGCGCCGCCAGACAACATGGCATTTCCTTTTTCATTGAACACCAGCGTCGTCACAGTGGCCCAATGCCCGCCGGATTCCCACTTCACCGTCCCGTCTTCCAGTTGCCAAAAGACGATAGAGGTATCTTCACTGCCTGATGCCAGGAGCTTGCCATCAGGGCTGAAGGCCAGGGTTGTGACCAGTTTTTCGTGTCCCAGCCAACGTTCTTCTGCTTTTTTACAGGCTTTCTGCGTGGTCAGGAGGGGTTCGTCTTCGCAATAACCGACGAGGGTTTCTAGCAATTCGCCGTTGCGCGTATCCCAGATCTGGATATCGACACCATAGCTGGCGGCAAGGCGCGAGCCATCAGGGCTAACTGCCACGGCCAGGCCCAGATTTTCATTCGGGCCGATAGTGCGAATCAGCTCACCGCTAGCGGTATCAAAAACGCGCACCACACTATCTTGCCCCACCGTTACTAACGTTGTGCCGTCGTTTGACAGGTCCATGTCGTTGAGTGGTACTCCTCCGGCATCGAAATCCTGTCTCACTTCCCAGGCTGATGCATCCCATTTCCGCACCTTACCGTCATGTCCGGCCGAAAAGAGAAGGGAGCCATCAGGGCTAAAGGCAACGCCAATGGCGGCGCCGCTGTGCGCAGGCAAGACCCGCACATCCCAATCCCGGCGTGTATTCCACACCCGTACTGAACCATCCGCGGTTGCAGCCGCAACCAGACCCCTGGTGGGGCTAACATCGACATCATAAAAAGGACTAACCACCGCCAGGCGAAGCGGGCTGCCGGCAAAGTATTGCAAGGCATAGAGCAGGCTCAGGCCAACCGTAATGGCGACCAGGATCAGCGCCACCCTCACCGCTTTGGGACGATGATGAATCGCAGACTCATCGTCAGGTAGATTCATAAGCTTTGCTCCTGCTGGTTTGTTCCCGCTCAACAGCATGGACTGCCCTCAGCATGCCGGAGGGGAAAGATGAGAAAAATATTCGTCTATCGGGGAATGTGTCATCCAACGGCGTCGCCTGTGCCGGGGCTGGCACTGACAGCGCATCTGGGAGAAAGTCGCGCTCAAGGACACGGCTTTCCCCTTGTTCCTCCATCACTCGTTTTGGGCGGGAGAGGAACAAGGGGCGCTAGAGTACCGTGTCAGAAGTCAGTCTGTGTCGACCCAACCTGGCGTTCTTAACCCGAGCAAAGGTTGGGCGACGAAACTGATGTTTTTATTCGGGGACAAGGACGGTGGTGTAGTCCAGGCCGTAC
>JAADFV010000335.1 GCA_013152695.1 Chloroflexota bacterium
TTGGCACGATGCGCTATAAGGGCAGTATCCTTGATGGCCTCGATATCCAACACCGTTGCGCCCGTCGGAATGACCACATGGTCACTCACTTCGCAGACGACTCGGGCGACATCTCCCACATCAGGTCGGGTATCGATGAGGACCATCGTTGCGCCCCGTTCCTCTAGCTTGACGAGTAGTCCGGGAAGGCTCTCCGCATCCGCCTGGATGACCGGGACACCTTCAACACCTTGGGCCTTACGCTTGCAGCGCCAGGCGGACGATGAAGCCTGCATATCCATGTCGATCAGGATACAGGTTTCGCCCTGTGTCGCGGCCAGCTGCGCTAGATGGATGGCCAGTGTGGTTTTCCCAACCCCGCCCTTACGGGCTACAAGCCCAATGATACGCATCACTCCCTCCCTGGTGTGACATTGTTATTTGATGACGTGATGACGTGATGACGTGATGACGTGATGACGTCCCTACATGGTGACGTACTATTCTGGCGGGTCAAGAAAACGTGTTGGGCGTGCTAGATTTCAACGGTGAACCTTGCGAATAAGGGATTGATCACGCAAAGTAGGGTCAAGAAAGGCGAAAAGCCCAGTGAGTAAACACTGAGCCTTTCTAAAATAACCGTGAAGTGGCGCCAAGTTGTCTGGCCGACAACGCCATCTCACAACCAAGTTTCTGTTGAGAACATAATGCACGACGATCTTGAGCGCAAGATTAGAGTCATTCTTCTCAGCAGGTGAGGAGTGCCAAGATGGCCATCACCGAGTTTCTTACCCACCGCGGACACTCCCTTCAAAAGCTTGGCCAAGAGCACCGAGGCATCTGCCCCCTCTGTGAGGCGGGTTCGACCTCGAAGAAGCGGCCCTTCAGCACGAATGGTGAAGTCTGGAAGTGTTTCGCGTGCGACACTGGCGGCAACCTCTACCAACTCAAAAAGGCACTGGGGGATGAGAGCCCAACCCGATCGCACAATTTCCGCAAAAAGCGCAAAAAAGCACGAGCGCGCACCCGATATCATCAATTTGACCTAGGCGAAGCCGTGGACATCATCGCCGGCTCGCCGGCCCGTGACTCCAAGCTGCGCCGATGGGCCCAAGACAGAGGTTGGCCCGCCCTCACCGCGGAAGCCCTGCCAGGGCTATCTGAGGCGCTCTCTTGGGTACCTCCCACCCTCCAAACCCATAACTGGCATTGTCAGACCTTGCTTGAGAATACCCGCGACAGGCCTCTTCTCTTTCACGTGCGGGATCAGAATGGCGAGCTGGTGTCCTATGTGAAGCGGGCGACAGGAGAGGTGGAAGGGCCCAAAGCTAAGCTGGCGCCTAACGACCTGGTGGGCATGACACCCGTGAAGGTGTTTGGACATATCCCCCGAGCACTCGAGGCGGCTCGAAGAGGAGAGACCCTACGGATTGTAGAGGGTGGTCCGGACGCACTTATTCTCATGACTAAGTATGGGGACACAGTGCTTGGGGCTATCTCCGCCGGCGACATGCCCAGGCTCGCCAAGACGCTGGTCAAAGCTCTTCGAAAGGCCAAGCTGACCCCACGTATCATTGTCTATCCGGACATGGACATCACGAAAGAGAACGCAGTGGGCGAGCTCAAAGCACGCCGTTGCGCTGAAATCCTAGCCCGGGCGGCGTGGGTAGGCTTTGCTAAAGTGCCTGTGTGGGAGAACGGCCAGGGCGATGTGGAAGACCTCATTGTACGGAAGGGGTTTGATGCATTTGAGGCCCTCGAGGTGGAAGATATTGCGGCATCCAAGGGGTCGCTCAAACTCAACAGAGCCAAATTGCACACGGAGCTGCGCGCAGGGATTAAGAAGGGCGGCACCATCACGTTGAGAGCCTTCACGGGTTTGGGTAAGTCTCACGGTTGTCTTGAGATACTTTTGGGGCCGCTGTTGCCCCTCATTGAGCAGGGTGGCTACACGGTAGTCTATGCAGTGCCTACAACCACGTTGCGAGACGAGTTTGCAGCCAAAGCCCGTGAAATGCTGGGGCGCATGGCCCCCACATCCACGCTCAGAATTGAGGCGTTGAAGGGTCGAGAGCTGGGTAATTGCATTGTGCCTACCCAAGCTAGCGCCATGGCTCGAGCCTACCCCGGGGGGGGGAAGCTGAAGTGTGGGGAATGTCCAGAGCGTGGCCGGTGCCACTACATCAAACAGTTTCAGGATGACCACAAGGTAGGTCGACTGATCTTCAAGACCCATGCGATGGCCTATGGCCATGAGTCCTGGGACCCGAACACGGGTGAGCTCGGGCTGCGACAAGATACGGCAGACATTCTCATCCTGGATGAGTCTACAGTGGACCAGTGGATGTCCACGGTGGAGGTGAGCACGGACCACTTGCTGCAGCTGAAGGTTCACGGAGACATTGAGGTGGAGGACAGTGCATTTGCCAAGCTCATCACCGCGATGGCCACGGCCGCCACGGACAAGCGGGGTGTGGGGGGCAGTCAACGGGGGACTGTGGAGTCCACGTTGGCGGACCTGGTGGGTAAAAACGACTTTCGGGCGGTGGCCCACACCACAACCTGCTCCTGGGACCCCAATCTATTGGTGGGTACACCGGCGGGCTACAGGACAGCCAAGGCCATTGTCGCCAGCAGGGATATCGCCAAGATCAAAGCAGCGCCTGACTGGCGGGCTGCCACGGCCATGGAACAGCTCTTTAGACGTGGAGGCGATGGCGGGAGCATCACCAAGGATGGCATACTCATTTGCCCTGCGGTAAAGCCCATTCCCAAGGGAACACACGCCACGGTCTTTCTCGATGCCACCACATCAAAAGGCCTGGCGGATATTGTGGCCCCTGAAGGCGCATGGTTGGACTACAGGCAGCCCCTGCCACCCTCGACCCAAATCATACGGCATCATATTGACGAAACCCCTAGGGGGCTGATGCATTATCCAAATGAGCCAAAGAGGGGAGAGGTCACCCGGGAGCGCTCGGCTCAAATCAGGCATTTCTACGACTCAGACAAGACACTGCACATCACATGGAAGGCCCTTCTCGAAGACCTCGAGAAGAACCCTCAATTCAAGCAGGCGAAGGATGGTCATGAAAATGGCTTGATGGGCCCGGTCATCTACCACAAGTCCAGTGAGAGCAGAGGCAGCAACGAGTACGAGGACTGCCACACGATTGTCATCTCAGACTTCTTTGTACCCAAGATGGCTACCGTAGCGCTTGCACAGCGCTTACAGAACGAAAGCCCACAGATGCCATGGGATGAGGCCCTTGAACTCACCAAGGGACACATGGAGACCGCACAGCTTCTGCAAGAGATTGGACGGGTGCGCCCGTGGAGTGGCAAACCCGTCAAGATTGTCTTGCTCATGAAACGGGAACTGGAGGGCTTTGAGCCCACCACGGTTTACCGAGATAACGTGCAAGAAATGGTGATTGCGGAGCTCAGTGAGGC
>JAADFV010000336.1:0-3227 GCA_013152695.1 Chloroflexota bacterium
GGAAAACCGGGATGGGGCGGCTTCGCCCACAACCGGCCTGGTTTTCTGGGCTCCTGGTTTACTGGGTTACTGTACTGCGGGTCTACATTGATACCGATCTGTGTCCTATTTTCGAAACAGCCTTGTGTAAAGGGAGAGTTCTCATCCCGATTTTATGGCTGTAGTCGCTCGGCACTGAGCACACTGGCAATGATCGCCTGGTACCCGCGGGCTGCGGCAGCGACCTCCTCCAATTCGATATATTCGTCATCGACATGCGCCAGGGCCTCGGAGGAGGGGCCGAAGCCGATGGTGGGGATGCCAGCTTGGCCGGCGCTGTAGGCGGCATTGGTGCAGAAACGGTAGCCGCCGAGTTTTGGGCTGAATCCCGCCATCTGCAAACCGGTAAGAGCCTTTTGCACAAAGGGATGGTCGGGAGAAAGTAGCCAGGCCGAGAAAAACTTGGGGCCGCGCAGGGTGGCGCCTGTATAGGTCGTATGCACACCTTCGGTGATGTAGACACGAATATCCTGGAACTCTGGCAAGTCCTTAAGGGTAGCGATGACATCGTCCGCGGTCTCATGGGGAAGCAGACGGCGATCATAGGTGACGAGGCAGCGGTTGGGGATCACAGAATGGCCGGGATATGGCTGCGATATGATATCGGTAAGGACCATCAGACCGGAACCGAGTAAGGGGTGCGAGGTGAAGGTCAAACGCTCGATAGCCTGGATGGCAGGAATCATTTTCTGGACGGCATTGACGCCCAAATGAGGGGTAGAAGAGTGGGCGGAACGACCCAGGGATTCGAGCTGTATTTCCGCTCTACCGCGTCCGCCGATATTGAGATTGAGCTCTGTGGCTTCGCCGATGATGACCGCGTCCGGCTTGATCTGGGAGATGACTGCGGCCAGGGCGACCCCTTCCATCACCTCTTCCAGGACTGTGGCACTGACCACCACGCGACCATTGAGTTGACCGCGATCGACCGCAGCTGCGGCATACACCATTGCTGCCAGCGCACCCTTCATGTCGCTTGTCCCCCGGCCAAACATCTTCCCCTTCCAGATCTCTCCCGCCCAGGGATCATGGCTCCAGCCAGCCGTGATCCCCACCACGTCGCAATGCCCATCCAGCAACAACGTCGGGCCTTGTCGCTCTCCCTGGATGATGCCGATCAGACTACCGTTTCTGTCCCGGAAGATCTCACTGTATCCCAACCGAGCCATCTCCTCGGCGATACGCTCTATCAGCGGGCCTTCTTCCCCACTTAGCGAGGGAAGACGTACCAGCGCTTGTAGAAATGAAACAAGATTCTCAAAATCGATGGTCATGTGTTATTTAAGGGAGGAAACGGTCGTCTGAAAAAACGACAAATGAGTAGGCAGAGAAGGGTTACCAGCCCTTACCCTTACATAACGACTGTAAGAAATTTGTATACTAGTCCGGATAGATGCTACCATAGCAGTGAACAAGAGTCAATTGATAATTGACAAAACTAGCTGATTGTAAATCTGTACTTTAGCAACGCGTCTATGATGGTGCCCTCACATCGCCCACACGAGTCGGCTATCACCTAAAGCTGTTTCTGAAGGGCGAACATCAGCGATGCCGATCACTGCAGGTTGCACCCTGCCAAACCAATTATCGGAGGTGTCTTACATGGAAATCGGAAAACGTATCAAGGCCCAACGCACCGAACTCAACATGAGCCTGCGGGATCTGGCCCAAGAGGTGGGACTCACCGCCAGTTTCCTGAGTCAGGTAGAAAGGGGACTGGTATCACCTTCTATCGATTCTTTACGTCGCATCAGCAAAGCGTTGGGTGTCCCGATTTTTCATTTGTTGGTGGATGAAGACCGTCCCCATCCCGTCGTGCGCCGCGATCAACGCCGTAAGATTACACTTCCCAGCCATGTTAGCTATGAATTACTCACTCCTGATACAAACCGTAAAATGGAAGTAATCATAGCCGAATTGGATCCCCTTATCGGCAGTATTCCTCTCGTGCATTATCAACACACCGAAGAGTGCATCGTGGTAATTGAGGGAATTCTCGAGATCGGCCTGGGCGATGAGGTGTATGAGTTGAAAGAAGGAGATGCCATCTATTTCGAGGGAGCTTTGCTCAAACACCTGGCAGCCAAGGGCGATAAGATGTTACGATATATTTCTATCATTACCCCACCCATTTTCTAAAACCCCTGTCATGCATGTTGCGCACCCTCTGGCGATCAAGATGGCGTGGCAGTCGCCCTAACACGCCTTACGGCTGAGCGTAAGTGGGGTCTACGCGGCGTCGCCGCCAGCCCGATCCAAGATCGGGTGGGGCAACGCTATTTTGCGATATGAAATTATTGGGGCCGCGAGCGCAACCGCAAGGGAACTAGTCGGAAATGCGCGAGGCAGCATGGCGGCTGGGAGCAGTGAGATGGCGGTAAACGTAGTAAACAAAGCCTGCAACTACGGCCAGGGCAATAGGATATTTAGCCGGGCCCATAATCCCCAGAATTTTCGGCCACTGTGGGCCCAAATACCAGCCAACGGTAGCAAGAGCACCGCACCAGATAAATGAGCCGACAAATGTGTAAAAGGAGAATTTGAGAAAGGGAATTTTGAACACGCCGGCGGGGAAGGAAACAAAGGTGCGAATAATGGGCAGGAGGCGAGAAAGAAAACTGATCCAGTCGCCCCAACGTTGGAAATAATGGTCAAATTTATCAATATCCTCGGTATCTACGAGAATATAGCGACCATAACGCTCTGCCAGAGGGCGTCCACCCCAAAAACCAAGGCCATAAGAAATGACCGAGCCCAGGAGGCACCCCAATGCTCCGTAAAAACCACCGATCAAAAAGGCGTGCCACCAGGTATAACCCAGATGGTCTCCAACCAACTGCCAGCCAGCCAAAGGCATGGTAACTTCGCTGGGGATAGGAATATTGGCACTTTCCAACGCCATAATGATCACTACCCCAAGCCAGCCAATCGTGTGAAAGAGAGATTCAATGAAGGGTTCGATATATTGTGCAATAGCTGCTTCCATTGCGCCTCCTGTAAAGTGAGCGAAATATGACCCCCAAAAATGAGGTAGCCGCCATCTTACCAGGAGTAGATCAGGAAGGCAAGTCCTCGATCCTTCAGAAACAGGGTTTTTCTACGGCCAAAATGAGTTAGCAATAAGTGGCCGATGAATATAAGGTTAGTGTCGAGAAAACACCTAGAAATGAACAATCCCCTGCTTGATT
>JAADFV010000336.1:3239-6658 GCA_013152695.1 Chloroflexota bacterium
CAAGCCGGAACCAAGAAGCCTTTAACGCGGAGACACACAAAGAGGAAAAAAGCTCTTAGCGTCTTGTATCTGCGCCTCTGCGTTAAACGTTTTCTGGCCCTGTGGGCTAAACATGAAATGCTAAGCGCCTAATCACTCGTGAATTCCAACAGCTCTTTAAGGTGATGGATGCCGTAGTTCTGTGGTGTACGCAGTCCCGGAGCCTGGGAGTCCAGGAGGTCAATTTCTAGACGTGCTCCGGCCCACCGCAATACTTCATCAATCATAGGCGTACGGACCCCGGCCAATTGGGCGATAGCCCGGCTAATGGCCAAACCGTAGGGCGCATCTTCGGCCAGATAGCGAGCCTTGAAGTCGGGCACAAACTCTCCTGGCGCCACTTCTTGCATCGGTGCCTTCAAACCGGCATAGGCACGGTTACTGACGAAGGCGGAGAGAAGGGTGCTGGGGTCAGTAATGTCGTTGGGGTATGAGCGTAAGAGCCACTCGTGTAAAGGGCGAACAGCACTGAGGTCGAGATAATGTGTAAGGTGGCTACGTATGTGCTGAATATCATCACTCAGCTGTTGCAGTATCGCCGCGCCCTTCTCATCGAGACTTTGGTAGAACAGTGGGATCGTTTCCGCCCTGTAGGGTTTGCCATCCCACCCCGCAAACAGGCTGTACATGATGCCGGGATGGATGAGTTGGCCGACATTAGCGAGGGTGAGGGCAAGGAAATTTGCCGCCTTGTCCATGCTCAAGCCAAGAATACTTTGCAAAGTCTGCTGCATTTCTTCCACCTGGATGGCGGGACGAGTGGCGACATCGACAATGCTCTTGATGCCGAGAATGCGTACGCGCTCTCCGTATTTTTCGATACGACATGACCAGGGCAAGGTTTGTAGACCAAATAGGCGCACATCCGGTCGCTTGTGTGCTGTGAGGATGGAGAAGGCGGCGTAGTCAAAGCCACCGCGCGCGGGCAGAGCCCCAACCCAGGTCTTGGCATCGAGATAGGGCGTAATGGCATCGAGCATGGATTTGTGGGCAAAGGCGGGTGCTACCAGAAAAACGATCTCACTGTCAGGGATCACGACGCTGGGATCGGCACTGATCCGGTGTGGCATCCCTCGTGCTGCCACCATCCCCACACTTTCGATGCCACCATTACGGTTAGCACCCTGACGTAAACGGTCGGCTTCATCGGCGAAGGGGGCGTAAATATCCACCTCACAGCCGCCCAAGCCGGCGGCGATAGCCACCAGGGCCTGGGCGCCATTGCCGCCACCACAGACGGTTATTTTGATAGGTTTCACAGTACTCCTTACATCCATAACGGTTGATCCCATAGTTTGACCTGTTGGCCCAAGCCTTGTGCCTTGGCCTGTCGATAAATACGCAGCGCTACGGCCAGATCGTGTAAACCCATGCCGATGGGACTAAAGATGATGATCTCTTCATCTGCTTCGCGGCCGGGCTTGTTGCCACTGACAATATCGCCCAGTTCACCGTAAAGATCAGAATCAGCAAACAGGCCATCACGCCGCATCAAGGCTACAGTGGAATACATGCGATGCTTGACCTGCTCCCAGTCATCGACGACGATCTTATCGGCCTGGCGAATGACGTCATATTCACATTCGTAGCCAGAGACATGGGCGTAGAAAGTGCCCGGGTTCAGCCAGCCATGCCGGACAATGGGTTGCACGGTTGTGGTTGCTGTAACCAACACTTCCGCCTGGCGCACCACCTCTTCGGCGCTCTCTGCCACGCGCAGTTCTAAACCCAAGCGTTGGTTCATCTCCTGCACGAAGGCTTCGGCGCGTTCCCGACGAATATCGAAAATCGCCCCTTCCTGGATGCTCGGGCGGGCTACTTTCACGGCCATGAGTTGGGTACGACACTGGACACCGGCGCCGATCAAGCCGATGCGCCGCACATCTTGCCGGGCGAGATAGGTCGTTGCCACCCCTGTGGCGGCACCGGTGCGCATAGCGCTGATCAACGTGTCGTCCATGACCGCCAGCGGTACGCCGGTTTGAGGATCGTTCAGGATCACCAGGGCCGTAGCACGGGGAAGGCCGTAGCGATAAGGATTGCGAGGAAAACTGGCGATGCTCTTCAGGCCTAGAGCATGCAGATCGCCACCCACATAGCCGGGCATGATGTTGATGTGGTCGGCCTGCTCGTCAGGCGGTGCCGGCTTCCAGGCCATGACGATTTTTTCGGGCAAGGTATAGTCACCGGCTGCATGCAAACGAAAGACCTGCTCCAGGTCATTCATGGTGGCGGCCATATCGAGGCCACCAGCGGCAATGACATCTTCCTGACTCAACCAGAGGACGTGAATGGGATCGGACATAGAAGCTCCTGCTATTGTTCACACACCGCCCACAAATACGGCCGTACTTGCTCGGCTACAAGTTCGACTCCGAGCCCGGGGCGGTCGGGGATGGGCATGATTCCCCCACGAATCTCCCGTTCCGGCGCCAGATCAACAAGATTGAAGTGTGCGGGAGATCGGTAGGGATAGACTTCCTGGATCAAAAAATTGGGGATACAGGCATCCAGTTGCAGAGCCGCGGCCGTCGAAACAGGACCGGCACAGGTATGCGGCGAGATTCGCATGTTGTAGGTCTCGGCCATGGCCGCGATTTTCTTCGCTTCCATGATGCCACCGGTGTTGCCGATATCGGGCATGAGAATGTCGGCGGCGTGTCGTTCCAATACAGGTCGAAAACCGTAACGTGTGTAGAGACGTTCGCCTACAGCAATGGGAAGATTCACGTGTTCCGAGACTTTTTTCAGGGCAGCGACGTCGAAAGGATCAACCGGTTCTTCGAAAAAGAAGGGCTGAAAGCGCTCGATAGCCTGGCCGAAGCGGATAATGGCATCTGTGCTCAGCTCAGCGCTGGTATCGACCATGATATCGATCTCATCACCGACAGCATCCCGCACCGCCGCCACCCGCGCGACAGCCAGCTTCTCGGCCGCGGCCGATAAAGAGCGCTGGGAAACGTGGCGTATGCGACCATCAGGGCTGTGAGGATCGGGTGAGGCGAGAGGATAAAGCTTGAGGGCAGTGTAGCCATCTTTCACAACCCGTTCGGCGGCTCGAGCAAACTCTGCCGGTGTGTCGCTGCGAAATGACCAGCCATTGGCGTAGACCCGCACCTCGCGACGATAGGCACCCCCAAGCATTTCGTAAACGGGAATCCCCAAGGCCTTGCCTTTGATATCCCACAAGGCTGTTTCGATGGCGCTCATACCGGCAAACAGAATCGGGCCACCCCCCTTAGCCCAGAAGGAGTGATCATACATCTCACTCCAGGCTGCTTCGATGGGAAAAGGGTCGCGGCCCAAGATAATTTCTTGCAGTAGATCTTTGATCATGCCTGCCGCCGCCGTGGCGCCACATCCGTAAGCGATGGCTGCTT
>JAADFV010000337.1 GCA_013152695.1 Chloroflexota bacterium
CCGCTCTCTTTTACCAGGACCCGGCCACCGAGCGTACCACTCCCTTCGCGCGCAAACACATGGAGGCCATGGTTCGCCTGGGTAATGCCCTGGCAGGTTTTGATCTCGTCTCCTCTGTGGGTATTGTGCAGGATGTGGCGTCGGAGGTGTCGGACCTGTACGCCATCCTGGAGATGATCGCCAACACGATCAAGCCTCTGGTCGTTTTGGTCTCCGATGAAGAACGCTACGCCGACGTCCTTAATCTTGCCACCCACCTGCATGACGATCTGGCGGAGCGGCCCTTCATCATCCCCTATTTCAACCCCATCAGTCCCCTCGTCATCAACGAAGGCACCAGCGACAAGATGATGCAGACCATCGAGGTGGGACTGCCCTTTATCTATTCCAACTACGGCATGGCGGGCGCGACCACACCTATCACCGCTGCCGGCACCCTGGCCCTGCTCAATGCCGAATTGCTGGCTGGCCTCACCCTGAGCCAGTTGATCAAACCCGGCACGCCGGTCATCCTGGGTAGCCTCCCTGCCTTTTTCGATATGCGGGGAATGAGCAGTTTTTATGACACACACAGCTACGTGATGAATCTGGCCTGCGCCGAGATGATGGCGTACTACCAGGTACCCCATTGCGGCACCTCGGGCAGCGGTATGGGCTGGGGTGCAGACATCATCGCCGCCGGGCATCAGTGGATGAATCACCTCACCAGTGTCATGGGCAAGGCGGGCCTGGTGCCCTTTGTCGGTGACAATTTCGACTCCAAAGCATTCTCGCCGACGCTTGTCGTCTATGCCAACGAGGTCATTGCCCAGGCACGGCGTCTTGCCGGGGGATTCCCCTTGAATGATGAGGAATTGGCAATTGCTGAAATCGCGAAATTAGGCCCCGGCGAAAACTATCTCACCTCCTCCCTCACCCTCAAACACTTCCGCCACGCCTACTACACAAGCGAAATCTGGCCGAATCTGAGCCTCGAAGCCTGGCAGGAAAGAAACCGCCCCCAGGCAACATCCCTACTCCGTGACTACACGCAAGAACTACTCACAACCCTGCAAGCACCGGCCGATCACGCCGACCTCCTTGCTCGCGGAGAAGCCTTTATCGAGACCGTGCGTTAAGACAACCTGAGGAAAGGCAATAAATGACTGACTTCTTGCACGAAAAAGGAGGCTACTGATGCCGGATAACCCCTACCCCGGTGTTCAAGCCGTTACCCGCGCCCTTTCCTTGCTCAATCTCTTTTCGGATAACCAACCGGAGTGGACTTTGGCAGAACTCACTGCCGCCGCCGAACTGAACAGGACCACGGTCTATCGCCTTCTTACCGCCCTGGAAAGCTTTGACATGGTGAAGCGTGACCGGGAGACAGATCGTTATCGCCTGGGATCGGGCATCATTGCCCTGGCCGGGCGAGCACTACGCGCCAACCCCGTGCGCACCCTCAGTCGGCCGGAGTTAGAAAAACTGGCGGCAATCAGCGGTGAAACTGCAACGCTAGAGGTTTTGAGTGGTGATAAAATCCTCGTTCTCGACGAGGTTCTGGGTAAAGGCGTCATTCAATCTTCTCCTTCCGTAGGCACATTCTGGCCGGCCTTTGCCACCTCGACTGGTAATGCAATCATGGCCTTCCTCCCACCCGCCGAACTCGATGCCATTTTGCAGGCGCCCTTACCCCAAATTACAGCCAAGACCATCACCTCACCGCAAATTTTACGTCAACAATTGGCGCAGATTCGCCGCCAGGGCTATGCTGTTGTCTCCGAAGCCCTGGAATTGGGCTTTGTCGCCGTCGGAGCCCCCCTGCGTAACGCTGACGGCTATCCTGTTGCTGCCATCAGCCTCGGTGGCCCTACTATCCGCCTTACCGAAGCCTACCTCCCAGAGCTCGGAGCATTACTACGCGACGCCGCCGCACGTATCTCCCAGCAACTGGGTTATCGTTAATCCCTCAAATTCCTGGGCATTTGTCCTTTATCTTACATCCGCGGTAAAATGCGTCACCCCATTCCTTGCGCACTCACACGCTTGACGTACGATAGACAAAGGCCAACAAATGCCTACAGCAAAACAAAGGAGGTGTTGCCGAAGCATTTATCAACTTGATGAGCCCGAATGTTCAGTGGTTAACGGATTTATCGTACTCGTTAAAGAGGACACTCAAATGCGGAGGATACAGGACTATTTCCCTCCTTTTCTCCCGTGCCCCCATATCGTACAATTACACACTCATTGGAGGAGACAAAATGACAAATTTCAAGAAAACCAGCATCGTCCTCGGCGTATTGCTAGTGATGACCTTGCTCTTGGCTGCATGTGGCGGAGCCGCCACGCCGGCGCCGGTCAAGCCTGCCCCTGAAGCAACCAAAGCTGAACCGACCCCCACAGAGGCGCCTGCGGTGCAAGAAGAAACACCTGTAGCCGAAGAAGCTGCAGGAGACCTTTTGGACCAGGTCCTCGCCTCAGGCAAGCTGGTTGTCTCTACCGACCCCAACTACGCCCCACAAAGCTTCTTGAACGATGCCGGTGAACTCGATGGCTTCGATGTCAACGTCGCCAAAGAGGTCGCCAAGCGCCTCGGTGTGGAAGTCGAGTTTGTGACCCCGGATTGGGACATGATCACCGGTGGGAACTGGAGTGCGCGTTGGGATGTCAGCATCGGTTCCATGACTCCCACCGAACCTCGTTCCGAAGTCTTGTGGTTCACCGAAGCCTACTACTACGTCCCTGCCTCCTTTGCCGTACACAAAGACAACACCGACATCCTCACCCCCGCCGACCTCGCTGGCAAGAAAGTGGGCCTGGGCACAGCCACCACTTACGAAGACTACCTGAACGGCACCCTCGAAATCATGGGGGGCGAAATCATGTACGATCCGCCCAAAGGCCTGGAGATTGCCCCTTATCCCACCGACGGTGACGCCATTCAAGACCTGGCTTTGGGTGATGGCGTGCGTCTCGATGCCGTCATGTCGGCGCAACCAACCATCCAATCCGCCATCGACAGTGGTGTGCCCCTCAAATACGTGGGAACCCCAGCCTTTTACGAGCCTCTCGCCTTTGCTCTGGATAAGAGCCGGGGGCCATCCGATAAGATGCTGGCGCGCTTGAACGAAATCATCACCGAGATGCACGAAGACGGCACCCTCACCGCCCTCTCGCTGGAATGGTACGGCCTGGACTACACCACCGTCCTTGCCCCCGAAGATGTCTCTGCGACACCGGCCGAGGAAGACCTTTTGGACCAGGTCCTCGCCTCGGGCAAGCTGGTTGTCTCTACCGACCCCAACTACGCCCCACAAAGCTTCTTGAACGATGCCGGTGAACTCGATGGCTTCGACGTCAACGTCGCCAAAGAGGTCGCCAAACGCCTCGGTGTGGAAGTCGAGTTTGTGACCCCGGATTGGGACATGATCAC
>JAADFV010000338.1 GCA_013152695.1 Chloroflexota bacterium
TGACCGCCGCACTCGGCGTACCCTTCTTCTGGAAATCAGCCCATTCTCTTGGGGGCGCCAAACTCGCCGTCCCGGCAAGCTGGATATTTGCGCTTTATCCCGAAAGCATCCTGCAGGGCAGTTCGCAGATGCGTGAGCCCTTCCTGATCACGTTCGTCGCGATGGCCTTTTGGGGATTGCTCGATTGGCAGGCCAACAATAATCGCAAGGCATGGCTGTGGTTTGGATCCGGGCTTGCCGGGATGCTGCTGTTCTCGCCAGCCATCGCCCTGGTCACACTGCTCATTCTGGGCGGCTGGCTCTGGTTCAGCAAGGAGCACCGACGCGTTTCGTGGCGTATGATTCTCGCCGTCAGTGTGGTATTTCTGGTTGGCCTGTTTCTCCTGTCCTGGAGTTTGAACCGGCAGGGCGTGTTCGGGACACAATCACCATTTGGCGTCATCGCCGATTGGTTTGGCAGGGCCGTCAAATGGGACGTCCACCAACTGGAGCGCGGCTCCGGCTGGGTGCAAAAACTTTTTGGCGAAATGGGAACGACCGCACGCTTGCTTTTTGTCACCGGATACGGTTTGGCGCAGCCGGTTCTCCCGGCAACTTTCATCGAGCCGACGACGCTCACGTGGCACGTCATTGGCATTTTGCGCGCACTCGGCTGGTATTTGTTTGCCCCGCTGTTGATTTACGGGTTCTTTGCCGCCTTGAAGTCGACCCACAAACGCGAGCGTAATACCTGGTTATGGCTGGGGATCGCAACCTGGACATGGGTCCTGATCGCATCGCTGCGCGCTGGCGGCGATCAATGGGACAATCCTCGTTACCGGGTCATCTTCCTGGCGTTCCAGGCCCTGTTCGCCGGATATGCCTGGGCATGGTGGCGGGGACATCGCGACGCCTGGCTGCCGCGTCTGCTGGCAGTAGAGGTCGTCTTCCTGGTATTCTTCACCCAGTGGTACGCCAACCGCTATTACGATATTTTTGGCCAACTCCCCTTCTGGACAATGGTGGCCTGGATCACCGGCTTGAGCGGCTTCATTTTGGCGGGCGGCTGGCTGTGGGACCGCTGGCAAATGCGCAAAAAATCAGCACGCTTGACACGTTGACGAGAGAGTTTATAATTCAGCCGTTGAATTTTACCCCAAACAAGGAGACTAAATGCCTACTGCGCTGATTACGGGTATTACGGGTCAGGATGGTTCGTATCTGACCGAGTTGTTGCTTTCCAAAGGATATAAAGTCATCGGCATGGTGCGCCGTTCCAGTACAGTCCGTTTTGATCGCATCGAACACCTCCTGGATAACGTGACCATCGTCCAGGGCGATCTGCACGACCAAAGTTCGCTGCTCTCCATCCTGGAAGAACACCAACCTGACGAAGTGTACAATCTGGCCGCCCAGTCTTTCGTGCCCACTTCCTGGAGTCAGGCCATCCTGACTGGAGAGGTGACCGCGTTGGGCGTCACGCGGCTGCTGGAAGCCATTCGCCTTTTCAATAAAAAAATCCGTTTCTACCAGGCATCCAGCAGTGAGATGTTCGGCAAGGTGCTGGAAGTTCCCCAGAAAGAGACGACACCGTTCTACCCGCGCAGTCCCTATGGCGTCGCCAAGGTATACGGTCATTGGATCACGGTCAACTATCGCGAATCGTATGAAATGTTTGCCGCATCGGGCATCCTCTTCAACCACGAAAGTCCGCGCCGCGGCCTGGAATTCGTCACCCGCAAGATCACGGACGGCGTTGCCCGCATCAAACTTGGATTGGCAAAAGAATTGCGCCTGGGCAACCTGGATTCCCGCCGCGACTGGGGCTTTGCAGGAGATTACGTTGAAGCCATGTGGCTGATGCTCCAGCAGGATCAGCCGGGCAACTTCGTCATCGGCACGGGTGAGACCCATGCTGTGCGCGATTTTTGCGAGATCGCCTTCAGTCGTGTCGACCTAGACTACCAAGACTACGTCGTACAAGATCCGCTTTTTTACCGCCCCGCCGAAGTGGACCTGCTCGTCTCTGACCCCAGCAAGGCCCGCGACGTGCTGGGCTGGGGGCGCAAGGTGGACTTCAAAGAACTGGTCGAGATGATGGTCGATGCAGATATAAAAAGACTGCAAAAGGAAGGGCGTTGACCCCCCCAAATATGTGGCAAAACATGCTGTTGTTCAAGACCAGGACGAGGGCCTGGCTTATTTTGTTTGCATTGGGACTGGGGATCAGCACCGGTCTTTTCGTGAGCGGCTACTGGCTGGTTGATTTTTTCCCTATAGACAGCCGCAGGCTGCTTCTTTCTACCATTCTGACAGGGTTACTGGGGGCGGCTGGGTATTTTGCCTTGCTTCTCTGGATAAATACCCGGCTGCAAAACGTGCCTGTGCGCCAACAATGGGGGCTTCTTGGAGCAAGTCTTGCCGTAGGAAGTTTTCTCCTGTTCGCCGGCACTGCTCAGTGGCAGTCTCCTGCTCGCTACCTTACCTTTTTCCTGCCATCCCACACGCTGGAGATTTCGACGATTGACGGGCAGCCTGCTCAAATATCAATGGCTTGGTTTACCACTTCCCTGGGAGATGTGTCTTTTCGCACGCTTCGAGGCCATGGTTGGGAGAGAAAGGGCGATCAAATGGCGCTTGTGGACAGCGCCAACAACCAGTTGACCTGGACAGGAAAGACCGGGGAAAATGTGCAGATCGTGTTTCACACTTCTTCGCCAGTGAAAGTTGTTGTTTCCTGGGATGGGAAAGAAGAGATACTGGAAATTCCCCCCGAAGGACGTACTTACCATCGGACGCTTGAAATCCCATTCTATGCCTCCCGCGCGCTGATCGTTTCCCTGGGGATGCTTCTTTTTGCCGTTCTTTCCTTTGCCATGCTTCTTGTGGCCTGGGGGCAAAAGGAAGAGTGGCTGGACAAGATGCGCCGCTCAGTGACAACGCCGGGGAAACTGCGCAGATCTGACTTCATCTTTCTCCTGGGCGTGATGCTCCTGGCCCTTTTGTTGCGGGTCCCCAATCTGGGAAATTTATACCCTATTGAAGACGAATACTTTCACTTGATCGCTGCCAGGCAGATCGTGGAAGGGGTGCCGCTCCAGGATGTATATCAACGAAGCCTGTGGCTGGTTACCTTCCCGGTATCCCTCATGTTCAGACTGTTTGGCTACCAACTTTGGGCTGCACGGCTGGTTGGAGTAGTGGTCAACGTTCTGGGCCTGTTACCATTGTATCTGTTAGCCAAGAAGATAAACCGCCCGGTTGGCATATTGGCGGCATTGCTGTATGCAACCAGTCCATGGATTGTTCTTTATGCCCGTCTGGTGCGTGAGTATGCGTATCACCCATTCTTTTTTTACTGGATCGTGTACGGAATGGTGATCTTTCTCGAAAAGCTTCCCCCCCATTTCGTCTGG
>JAADFV010000339.1 GCA_013152695.1 Chloroflexota bacterium
TTTGCGCCGTCAGGATAGAAAAAGCGTAGTACCGTCTGGAAATAGACAGTTGGTTGGGCTATGGGTTCCAGCCTATGCATTTCAAGCAAAAGAGACCTCGCCGATGAATTTTGGCGAGGTCTCTTTTGCTTGAAATACATAGGCTGGAACCCGCAGCCCAACCAACTGTCTATTTCCAGACAGTATTACGCTTTTTCTATCCTGACGGCGCAAACTTTGAATTCGGGGATTTTGGCCTGAGGATCAAGGGCAGGGTTGGTGAGGAAGTTGGCGGCGGATTCGGCGAAATGGAAGGTGGTGAAGATGAGGCCGGGCTCGACACGATCGGTTACCTGTGCTTTGGCCAGAATCTCGCCACGGCGAGAAGCCACTTTCATGAGCTCGCCGTCACTAATGCCTGCTTGTTTGGCGTCTTTGGGGTGGATTTCTACCAGGGCCTCAGGATACATGGCTTCCAGTCCTCTTGCGCGGTGAGTCATTTCGCCGCCATGCCAGTGGTAAATCACGCGGCCGGTTGTGAGCATGAGGGGGTACTCTTCATCTGGCAATTCTGCCGGGGGCACATGATCCATGCCCACAAAGAGTCCTTTACCACGGCTGAATTGCTGGACGTGGAGGATGGGTGTACCAGGATGGTCGGGAGAGGGAACCGGCCAGTGTAAGGCTTCACCTGCTTCCAGCCGTTCCCAGGTTACACCGGCATAAATGGGGGTGAGGGCGTTGATTTCTTCTTCGATGTCGGTGACATCACGATATTCCCAATCGCCGTAAGGGGCTTCGGGATCAGGTGTGGCCGCGCCCAGAGCCAACATACGTTTGGCCAGTTGCACCACGATCCAGGTATCTTCTTTCGCCTCGCCCGGAGGATCGAGAGCTTTACGCACCCGTTGGATACGGCGTTCTGTGTTGGTGAAAGTACCCTCTTTCTCGGCAAAACTGGCAGCGGGGAAGATAACATCGGCGAATTGAGCCGTTTCGCTGAAAAAGAGTTCCTGCAAGACGATGAATTCGGTTTCTTGTAAGGAAAAACGGACGTGGTTGAGGTCGGGATCGCTGGTCATCGGGTTTTCGCCGATGATGTAAAGGCAGCGCACCTGACCTTGTTCTGCTGCCTTGAGCATTTCGGTCACGGTCAGGCCGACATAATCCGGTTGGGGAACCCCCCAGGCCTTCTCAAATTTTTCGCGTGCTTTGGCATCCGTTACCTTTTGGTATCCCGGATAGACGTTGGGGAGACCGCCCAAATCGCAAGCACCCTGGACATTGTTCTGTCCTCGCAGGGGGTTGACGCCACCCCCAGGCTTACCCATATTCCCGAGCAGCATCTGCAAATTGGCACAGCTCATGACATTGGGAACACCGGTCGTGTGTTGGGTGATGCCCATGGCATAGAGTAGGGCTCCGGGCCGATTTTCCGCCATCATTCGCGCCGCCAGCTCGATATCCTCAGCAGGCACGCCGGTGATGGCACTGGTGACCTCGGGCGTATACTTTTCTACAATTGCCTTCAACTCGGCAAAGCCCTCTGTACGGCTTTCGATGAATTCATCATCCTGCCATCCTTCTCGCAGAATGATATGCATGAGGCCGTTCAGCAAAGCAATATCAGTACCAGGCTTCTGGCGTAGATGCAGGTCGGCATAGTCGGCGATATCGATACGCCGGGGATCAGCCACGATCAGCTTGGCCCCACGATGGCGCTTGGCCCGGCGGATTTTCGTGCCGATGACAGGATGGTTTTCGGTGGTGTTAGAGCCGATGATGAAAATGCACTGGCTCTTTTCACTGATATCGGCGATAGAGTTGGTCATGGCACCGCTGCCGAAGGAAGTCACCAGACCGGTGACTGTGGCGGAGTGTCACAACCGGGCACAGTGGTCGATACTGTGCGTTGCGAGCATTTGTCTTGTAAACTTATTGAAAATGAAATTCTCTTCGTTGGTGCATTTGGCAGAAGCGAAGACGGCAAAGGCATCGCCACCATAATCTTTTTTGACCTGGGTGAATTTGCGTGCCACCACATCCAGGGCCGTATCCCAGTCAGTTTGTACGAAGGTGTCTGGTGTGATGTCGGGAAGATCATTGTTTTGGGCACCATTACCCGACGTACGGCGGTAGCTTAGGCGGGCACGGCGTTGCTCTGCTTCACTGAACAAGGCCCACTGGCCTTTTTTGACCTGGGCGGCAATCGTATCTGTATCCAACCATTTTGCTCGCACCATAGGCCGCGTAAGGCGATCGGGATGATTTACATAGTCGTAGCCATAGCGGCCTTTGACACATAAAGCCATGCCGTTGACAGGGGCATCAGGGGCACTGGTAACCCGTATGATCTCGCCGTCACGCACGTTGAGATCGAAATTACAACCAACACCGCAATAACCGCAGGTGGTTCGCACCTTTTCGACTTGATTGGTGCGCCCTTTACCCAGGCTCATCTTATCGAAGAGGGCGCCGACGGGGCAGTAGGCGACGCATTGCCCGCAGCTTTCGCAGCCAGCATCTAACAGCATCTGATCTGCGCCGGCGACGAGTTTGGTGGCAAAACCGCGGTTCGCAAAGCTCCAAATCGTACGATTTTGGATTTCATCACAAGCACGGATACAACGTCCACAAAGAATGCACTTGTTACGATCGATGAAAATGAAGGGGTTGGGATCAGGATTGATTTCGTATTGATGACGTTTGCCATTGTGTTCGGGCCATTTTACGCCGTAATCATAAACCAGGTCTTGTAGTTCACAATCACCGTTGGCTTCGCAGGTCATGCAGTCGTTGGGATGGTCGGTCAACAGCATTTCCAGAACGAATTTACGGGTTTCTACAGCCTCGGAACTCATGGTATTTACAACCATCCCCTCTGCGGCAGGTGTCGTGCAGGCTGTTTGCAGCCCGCGCGCCTTTTCTACCGAGACCACACACATGCGACAGGCGCCTACATTGGTGAGGTCGGGATGATGACAGAGGGTGGGGATATTGATTCCGTTGGCTTTAGCCGCCTCGAGGATAGTGGCACCTTCGGGGGCAGTAATGGCTTTGCCATTGATGGTGAGATGAATGGGCATGGACTCGCTCCTCACGCACGTGTTAAATGAGTACGATGTTGCGTATTGTCGCTATTAGCAACACGGTATCATCGGGGTGAAATGATCTCGATGGCCTCAAAATTACAAACAGCATGGCATAAACCGCAGCGTATGCAGAGGTCGGGATCGATCTCATGAACTTGCAACTTTTCTCCTGTAATCGCATCGACAGGACAATTACGGGCACAGACCATGCACCCCGTGCACAAATCGGGAATGACGCGATAAGTAATTAGAGCATTGCAAACATGAGCAGGACATTCTTTGTTTTCGATGTGGGCGATGAATTCGTCTTCGAAATGAATGACGAAGGACAGAGAGCACAGGTGAAGGTGCTAATTGGCCCAGAGCACAGAGTGAACCTTGCTGCATGCCTTTGGCCAGCCGCTTGATTTCATCCAAATCGGCTAAGGTGCCTTCGCCTTCAGTGATACGTTCCAATATCTCCAGCATACGCGTGGAACCGATGCGGCAGGGCGGGCATTTTCCGCAGCTTTCATCTACCACAAATTGCATGAAATACTTGGAGAATTCCACCATACAAGTAGTTTCGTCAGCTACGATCATACCACCTGAACCCATCACGGCACCGGCAGCGCGCAGTGAGTCGAAATCGACAGGGGTGTCAAGGTGAGCTTCGGGCAGACAACCACCCAAAGGTCCGCCAGTTTGTACCGCCTTGAATTGCTTACCCCCACCGACACCTCCCCCCACATCGAAGATGATCTCGCGCAGGGTAATGCCCATCGGTACTTCGATCAAGCCTGTTCGTTCCACCTGTCCTGTGAGGGCAAATACGGCTGTCCCCGGGCTACCTTCGGTGCCCAGCCCCTTGAACCAGTCTGCACCCATGCGCAGGATGCGCGGTGTGTAAGCATAGCTTTTTACGTTATTTACATTGCTCGGCTTTCCCCAAACACCGGCGACGGCAGGATAAGGGGGGCGAGGCCAGGGTTGGCCGCGTTCTCCCATAATCGAATTCATCAGCGCCGTCTCCTCCCCACAAACAAAGGCGCCGGCACCTTCCTTGATTTTCAGATCAAAGTTGAAGTCCGAACCGAGGATATTCTCGCCCAGTAACCCCAACTCACGAGCCTGGGCGATGGCAATATTGAGACGGTGGATAGCCAGGGGATATTCCGCCCGCGCATAAATGTAGCCATATTCGGCGCCGATAGCATAACCGGCAATAATCATCCCTTCGATCACCGAATGTGGATCCCCTTCAAGCACGGAACGATCCATGAATGCCCCAGGGTCTCCTTCATCGGCATTGCAGATGACATATTTGGGCCAATTGGGTGTTTGACGGGCAAATTTCCACTTGAGCCCCGTGGGAAAACCACCACCGCCACGCCCTCTTAAACCCGAGTTCATCACTTCTGTAATGACTTCTTCCGGCGTCATTTCGCGCAGAGCTCGTTCTAGGGCACTATAGCCATCCACAGCCAGATAATCATCAATCGATTCAGGATCGATCAATCCGCAATTGCTGAGGACAATCCGCAATTGCTTCGACTGGAAAGGAATATGTTGGTCATCGGCGAGATCGACAAAACTCAGCGAATGAAGCTGATGTCCGTGAGATTCGGTAATGGTAGGAATTGCGCGGCCCACAATGACTGCTTTTCGTAACTTACCGCCGTCAAAATAGTGCCGAAATATCTCTTTGACATGTCGCGAGAGGGCATTACCGTAATTGATCCGTTCCCGGCCCAGTGCCTGAATTTCGATCATGGGCTCGTAAGAACACATCCCTACACAACCCACCTGACTGATTACAGCCTTTAATTCCCGCGCCTCCAATTCACGTTGAATAGCCTCGAGAGCAGTCTTTGCACCGGCGGCAATGCCACAGGTTCCCATACCGACGGTGATATAAACATCAGCCTTCTGGGTCTTGGCCTGCCAGCGTGCTTGTGCCAGGGCTCGTCGTTCGGCTAGATCGGTTACCAGTGTCGTTTGCATACCTTGGATTCTCCTTGAGTCAATACCAGCTTGGAGTGAGGAGGCTCTAACCGAGTTTGGTCCTCTTTTTGATCGTGTTGAGCAATGTGTTCTGTTTCATACGGCCCATGACTTCACCATCAAATACTGCAACCGGTGCCAAAGCACACGATCCCAAGCAATACACGATCTCAACCGTTAGTTCATTGTCCTCTGAAGTCTCACCTGGTTCCAGCTGATAATGGTCTTCCAGAGCCGTCAGCAGAATCGGCGTACCTTTCACATGGCAAGCTGTACCATCGCACAAGCGTAAAATATGCCGGCCCCGACGTTCCAGGTAGAACTGCGCGTAGAAAGTCGCCACCCCATAGACTTTGCTCAGAGGGATGTTCAGACGCTGGGAAATAAGTTGCAAGACCTCCGGGGGCAGGTAGGCATAGATTTCCTGTGCCTTTTGCAAGACCGGGATTAAGGCGCCTTTCTGGTCGCGATATTGCGCGAATACTTCATCCATCAGGCTTAGGTCGAATTCGTTGTGATTGTTTTGGGTCATAAACAACTACTCCAAAGGACAAACCTCCCTCGCCCGTAAGAGGTCAAGCGCAAAGCAGGCACAACCATCATCACGTGCTCAGGATAAAAAATATGAGGTGGACAGCAAAACCGAATAGTTTATTGTACGACGATCAAAGTGATCTGTGTATGATCTATGTCAGATATATCAGGGTTTGTTCACTCCCCGCTTCCTCTGGACGCTTTTCGCACAGCTCTGTGGGAATGATGATGGTAGTGCATTTTCGATTTTCATGGAAGTGTACATTTTAGGAAGGTGTAATGATTCGAGAAAAAAGTATAACAAATAAACAAGAATATGTAAAAATATTCCAAATCGTTTCTATAACTTTCATTATTTCGCGTTTTCTCAAAGTAAATATTGAACACATTAGGACAGCCTGTTTTCCAATTTCGTTTTGCTCATTTGTTGCCGGGCATTGCCAAAATGAGTCCTTGGTGGCATCATTAAATTATGAATCAAGCAACGTCTCTTCCCCCTGTGGCCCAGGCGCTCGAATCCCTGGGAGTCCCTTATCGTCTTTTTGATCACGGCGGACCTGTGCGCTCGTTGGAACAGGCGGCCCAAGAACGCGGCCAGCAGTTGCAGCAGGTCGTGCGCACCATTCTCTTCCG
>JAADFV010000340.1 GCA_013152695.1 Chloroflexota bacterium
CGGTACCACTCGGCCAGCTTGTTCTTGCTCCTGGCGGCAACCAACCGGTTGAGCACGGCGTACAGGAAGTACTCCCCGACCGACGGCCCCGTCTCCCGGGGCGCCCGCGGGATGACCCCGTCGATGATGCCGGCCAGGTCGATATCCCGGTCCATCAGGTTGGCGGCCCACAGGGCACCGAACTGCTCGACCTTCAGCTCGGCCAGGTCGCCCAGCACCTGCCGGCTTTCGGTGGCCAGCCTGGCCACCCGCTCCGGTGAGCCGATATAAATCTGCGTAATTACTTTGGGTTTACCGCCAACCCGCGCGATCTCGCGAACATAGAGGTAGGGTCTTCCTTTCTTCTTTTTCGTGTGGAAGTGCGCCATGTTGGAATTATGACAGTAGGGTCTTACATGTCAAGGTCAAAATCGCACTTTCCGGTGGATTTTTGCCTGGTTACGGAGGTGCGGAAGGCCGACAAAGGAGGAGCTTACATCTCTCAGGGGAGAAAGCCGTGATTTTTCAAGACGTTAGACAAATAGAGGGTGCCTATCGCCGAAACTCCTGCTTGACTCATTTGGGCCTCATAGATGTTAGGCTTCATGTCGCCCATTTTTCCACAATTCGTACTCACTGATGTCGATTTCGGAGTTCCATGAAATCGCGTAACCACCAGGCTCAATTCTCACGTTCTTGAAAAACGCCCAACGCCGAAGTGGCTCGAATATTGGGTTCGACAGCAATGGAGAGATGTCATAGACCTTCGTCGTGTTGTCAGAGAACACCACAACTAGCTCATGGTCGCTACGGACGATCACATCTTTGATTGTCGGATACTTCATAGTGCTATTTCAAGGGTGGCAGTTTTGTGAATTTCTGGCTGTTCCATATTCTCAGAAGTGCATCTTGATGTATTGTCGCCCATTCAATAACCATTTTGCGTGCGCGCAGTGGAAGATCACCTTCGGTCATTTCGAGTGACTCAATGTTAAAGATGGCGTTGTATTCGCTATACACGGCGTGAAAGTGCGGAGGTGAATGGTCACTGAAAAACAGTTTAATGATGATACCATAGAACCGTGTAATTTCGGGCACTATCTTCCTCCTGTCCGAAAGCCTAACGGCTGGGGCTTAGCTGCGCGGCGGGCCTGATACTTTGATCTCAAGACAATGTGAAAACTACCTATCATTTCACCCACCTACAACGCGCCGCGTCAGGTGCATCGCTTTGATACTGATCGAGGCCCTCAGGTAATCCACACTTGGCGGGCCACATCGTTGATACCAACACCTGGAAATCCGGCATGGACCTGGAAGCGAGTCACTCCATGGTGCTCGCAATGGCTTATAAGGGAAGACCGTGTCCAGCAAAACCATGGTTCCATGCACGGCCCCACTTTGTTGCTTCCATCTACTGGACATGTCCAGGCAATGAAAGGAAAACGAAAATGGCCCCTCCCCAAGTTGCCCCAAGAGGGTATCCTGGGGATTGCGAAAACAAAAGGAGAGGGACCCCATGAATTACTACACAGGACAACACAAATACTACTGCGGTATCGACCTCCACGCCAGGAACATGTACCTCTGCGTGCTCGACCAGCAAGCGGACGTCTGTCTGCTCAAGAACATCAAGTCCAGGCCCACGCCGTTCCTCGACACCATTGAGCCTTTCATGGACAACGTGGTCGTGGCCGTTGAGTGCATGTTCACCTGGTACTGGCTCGCTGACCTCTGTTACGAAAACGACATTCCCTTCGTCCTCGGGCATGCCCTGTACATGAAGGCCATCCACGGTGGCAAGGCCGGAAACGACCGCATCGACGCACGAAAGATCGCCGGGCTTCTCAAAGGAGGCATGTTTCCAACGGCATACGTCTATCCTGCGCAGTGGCGCTCCACAAGGGATCTGCTCCGCCGCAGGATGCACTTGGTGCAGAAAAGAGCTGAACTCATTCGCCACGTCATCAACACAAACCATCAGTACTGCATGCCCGATTTCGAAAAGAGGGTCAGCTATCAAGGAAACAGGGAGGGCATTGCTGAGCGCTTCGAAGACCCCATGGTACGCAAGAGCGTCGAGGCCGACATCGCCGTGACCAACTTCTACGATCGGGTGATCGCCGACCTGGAGTTGACCATCAGCAAGCAGGCCAGGGTGCACGACCCACAGGGGCTGTACCTGCTCAAGACCATCCCCGGCATCGGCCCCATCCTCTCTTCGGTCATCCTCTACGAGGTCCACGACATCCACCGATTCCCCTCGGTTCAGAACTTCGCCTCCTACTGCCGGCTGGTCAAGTGCAGCCGCACCTCCGCGGGCAAGCACAAGGGCATCGGAGGAGCCAAGATCGGCAACGTCCACCTCAAGTGGGCCTTCTCCGAGGCGGCCACCTTGTTCAAGATCAAGTGCGACCGGGCCAAGCCATACGTCGCGCGCCTGGAGAAGAAGCACGGCAAGGGCAAGGCCACGGGTATCCTGGCCCACAAGCTGGGCCGAACTGTCTACACCATGCTGAAAAGGAAACAAGCCTTTGATGTAAATCGATTTTTTGCGAGTTGATTGCGGGACGGAGCGGCGAGCCGGTCTGCCTAACTGGAGCCAACAGGGATGAGCCGATGATGGTGCCTGCACACGAAACCGACCACTGTGGCATCGACCACGAGCGAGGCACTCGGCCGATTCCCGGCAGCCTGTGCGCTTTGATTCGGCCACCGTTTCGTCCCGCTTACAGATACCAGAGGTGATCCATGAAGGATGCGATTCCTGCCCCTCACCCGAGCCCCGACCTAACTGGACAGGTCGCCCTGTGGGGCCTGAGCCCGACCTTTGACTGGGCCGACAGGAGGGTACGAATCTGTTTCTAGACCGCGGCGCTGCGGCGTTGCAGTCGCGCTGGGTGTCCTGGCTGGTCCGGGGCGACCAGGCGGCCGAGTCTCGATATGTGTTTGACGCAGGCAATATGTCCTGCGCTCTGGCTTTGAAATGAAGCCAGGGATAGCATCCTGAGGGATCACCCTCTGTGAACATACCGGCGATCACTTTTTTTGCCGGATAGGAGGATTTTGCTCTTGACTCATTTGGGCCTCATAGGTGTTAGCCCGCCCATGTATAGAAAGCAGAAAACCAGGGCAACTCTACGCTGATTTTTGAATCGGCCGGACAGCTACCAGATCATTATCGACGACGGATCGAACATCGTGCACATTCAGCGTGACAAGTGCCTGGGTATTTCCAGATGCAGTGATGAACTCCACTTCCAACCCATCGGGTTCGTACACTTGGACCACGGCCCCGAGATCTCCCTTCCGCAGGCCAGACTCCATCAGGTCTTTGTCCAGCACGACAGTATCGAGAAGTTGGTATTTCATGTTTTTGCTCCTGGAAAAGCAGTTACAAACCGTGGGGCGTCTTCATCGGCGAGAACAATCCATACGGTGATGATCTCGGTCATTGTTCCAGATGGCCCTGTTAGCGTACCACGGACCTCGTACTTCTGCCCATATGAACTCTCCTGGCCGAGCACGGCATCTTCCGAGGCCACGAAGTTGCGTAGGTCGGATTCCAGACGTTGCCAGTCCTCATTCGTGTACCCAAGCTTGCCAAAAAACCGGGCATTGAACCTTCCGATTGGATGTGATGTCGATAGCAGATAGTCCCGAAACTTCCTTGGATCGATAACAGCACGATCTCCTCTCGGCAACTTCATCTATCGACCTCCTCTGCCATCGTAGCAGAAAAATAGACCTTCATGTTGGCCAGTTCGCCAATCGGTTTCTGGATGAGATCCGAGACCCTCAGTCACCATCGTTTTGTTAGCCAGCCTCGGATATCGCTGCGTGGATGGGTGCAAGCGCGTTCCTCCATGTTTCCGGGTTTGCCCACCTCGCGTCGAGTAGTGCTCGCCACGTATATGGCCAGGATCCCACAAGAACCCTTGCTTCGTCCTCCGGAACCCTTTCAAAGAAGTCCTTCGAAAATGGAATGTCAAAGCGCGTCTGAATGACGAAGTCGGCGGCCGTATCCTTTCCGCTCGAGTCTGACGGCGTGGAGACGAACCCGTACCAGCCCTCGGAGGACGCGAAGTAGTAGCCAACCCAGGTTGGGCCCGCGCCGAGGCGAGGCCCCGCCTCTGGGAAGAACTGCCAGACGCGCCTCACGAACTCGTGCTGAATTGCGTCCCCTCTTGGAGGAAAGCGGCGTCGGAGATGAGGAAGCCACTCGTGGAACTTCGGAGAAAGGACTGAGTGGTCATTGATGTAGGAGGACAGCCAGTCAATAATCGCAGTTGTGCCGGGGTCACTAATCACCTGTTTGCTGAGGGCAGACAGCAGATCGTCCCACGAGAGGAAGGCGCAGTTGTCTCGCGCGCCAGCGAGGTGCCCTTCGATCTCCTCCCTCCGGTCTGCGGGGGCTAGCACCACGCAGAAGTGCCGGATCTCCCGTCTACGGATGCTACCCAGGCTATGCGCACGCTCCCTGAGTGTGTCGAGGTACTTGAACGGTTGACCAGCCTGGAAGCCAGCGAGCAACTTGTTCTCGATACCAACTACGGCATCGTCTGTCTCAAGAACAAGATCGATGCGCCCTTGCACCTTGCTTTCATCGACCGTGTACTGCTCTAAGTAGCATGAGAAATGCGACTCAAGGAAGACCGGACCTACCGGTGATCGTTTAGAAATTTCACGGACAAGGACTGTCTTAACCTCGTTTGAGCGCAACACCAGGTGTCGCAGAACTGCCGTGGTGAGCGCCTCCCCGGAATAGCCTTCGATGTCTTTTAGAAGATTCACC
>JAADFV010000341.1 GCA_013152695.1 Chloroflexota bacterium
AAGAAGCGGCGTTATTGGCCGCGGGCATCGCCGCCTGGGGCATGTTGCGCGCTTTCCAGAATGTGCGTTCTCAACGCAATCCCGACGCCGATGCAACCAGCCCTCCTGCTTCCTCCCCCATACGATTGCTCAAAACCACACTACGCTCGCAGGACTTCCTCGTTCCTTTTGGTATTCTCCTCATTGCCCTGGCCTGGTTCATAATCGCCACCTTTGTCATTGTTCCCGCCCACGCTGTCGAGGTCTACGGCGCCGATCAATCGCTCTATTTCCACCGCTATGGACCCCTGGGCGATACACCCCTCGATATCTTCACCAGCTTTTTCACCCGACCCGAGCAAGTGTGGGCGATTGCCAGCGAACCAGCACGATTGCGCTATCTTTTTGGGCTATTTTTTGCCTTCGGCTTTTTGCCCTTGCTGGGATTCGAGGTCATTCTCGTTACTCTGCCATTGTTACTGGCCAATCTTCTCAGTACCTATCCGGCGCAGTACTACGGCGAATTTCACTACAGCGCTCCTCTCATTCCCTTCTTTGCCTTTGCTGCCTTCGTGGCGCTGCGGCGTCTACGCCGTTTGTGGCGGGGCGCTGTCCCCTGGGCAACCATTCTCCTCCTCGCGGCTGCACTTATCTTTTATGGCGAAGCTGGGCGGGGCCCCCTGGGGAAACGCTACGATCCGACGCCGATCACGGCCCACCATCGCCTTCTACAGCGCTTTGTCGCGCAACTGCCCCCTGATGCCGCCGTGACTGCCACCGCTGCCATTCATCCTCACATCAGCCACCGGCGTTATGCTTACAAATTCCCCTTCGGGCTTGACGCCGACCGGCCTGCCGACTGGGCCCTGATTGACGTGACTACAGACACCGATATGGCGCCGGGAGACGTAAAAAGTACGGTTGAGGACATGTTGGCGGGAGCGTGGGGTGTTGTCGACGCCGCAGATGGCTATTTGCTTTTGCAGCGTGGTGCCCCCAGCAAAATCATTCCCCCAGCCTTTTACGATTTCGCCCGCACATCTGGCCAACCGACCGCGAACAATCCTCTCACCTTTGTGGACATCTCGTGGCAAGATTGGCGGCGCTGGCGCCAGACCCAGGTGATCACACGCTGGCAGGTCGGCGCCGATTATGTGCCGGGTTCTATTCGCCCCTGGCTAGAAATTCGTAATCTCGCCGGTGAACGTGTCTACACTGATGCCGATCTGACACCCCCGGCATTGCTATGGTATCCTCCCGACCAGTGGCAACCTGGTGATCGTCTTATCATCACCACCTTGCCCCTGTTTTTGCCCCGTACCTGGGGAGCCGTCATTGCCGCCGTCCACGGACCGGATCCTTTCCTGCCGCAGCACCGACTTCCCCGCGATCTCTTTCTCTCCGAACGCACTGCCCTGACCTCTCCAGATCGCACACTCGCCTTGGTCGCTATCGTTCAACGGGACAAAAAAGATCGCCTGCAAGCTCTGAAGCCCAGTGATTTCCCCCAACATGAAATTGAGGCGGCCAACACGCGCCCCACCACTGCCCGTTTTCGCGGTAGCAACGGCGAAATCTTGGCCGCCCAGGTTTCCCTGCCGACAAAGGCCCGCGCCGGCACCACCATCAACATTTTTAGCCAATGGCTGCGTCCTCTGCCTGAAGGCGTTGTTCTCTTTGTGCATTTACGCCAAAACGGCACCCTCATCAGCCAAAGCGACGGCCCCCTCCAGGTCTTCATCCCTCTGGATACAAACGCTGCCCTGTGGGACTGGCGCCAACTGACCATTCCGGAAGACATTGACACTACAGTTCCCCTCGAACTTGTTCTGGGCCTTTACAGACTTGCCGACGGCGAGCGTCTGGAAGCCTTAACCAGCGACGATGAGGTGCTGGGTAACGAACTATCCTTAGGAAAAATTACTCTTCTCCCTCCCCCCATTCCCGATCAAACCTGCGCCCTCATCCCTGCCACCTGTGCATCCCAGCGCATTCGCTATTGATTCCTTTGTCATGACGAGGATCATTAACCTATCCCCATGCCTTCTCGCTGCCTGATCACCGGCGGTCACGGTTTCATTGGCGGCCATCTCCTGCATCGCCTCAACCAGCTCGGCCACGAAACCGTCGTCCTCGACCGTACACCAACACCCCCCTGGCTTGCCGATGTACGCCATGCTCGCTTTTTGCGCGGCGAACTGGTCGATCTCGTCCAGCAGCCAGAAACACTGCGCGGGGTTGATACCGTCTTTCATCTCGCCTGGGCGCATATTCCCGAATCGGCCACGGCGCACCCTGTGGGTGACATTCAGGCCAATCTTGTTAGTACGATTCGCCTCCTGCAGGCCTGCGCTGAGCAGGGTGTGCGCCGCATCATCTTCCTTTCCACAGGCGGCGCCATTTACGGACCGGTCTCCACCCTTCCCGTCCCCGAAACACACCCCACACATCCAATCTCTGCCTACGGCGTGACCAAACTGGCTACGGAAAAGTACATCGAACTGTACCACCATCTCTACGGCCTGGAATACATCATCTTACGCCCCTCCGCACCCTATGGCTCCTACCAAAACCCCGATGGCCGCCAAGGGGCGGTGGCCGTCTTTCTAGGAAAAATTCTGCGCGGACAACCTCTCACCCTATGGGGCGATGGTGATGCCATCGTGCGAGATTTTTTTCACGTCGACGATCTGATTCAGGCCTGCATCCAGGCCATGGACTATCCCCGTCCTACCGGCCTCTTCAACATTGGTGGCGGTGAGGGTGTCAGCCTCACCCAGCTCATCGCCTTGATTCAGGAGGTAGCGGGGGTTCAGCAAGAAATTCGGGTGCAGCATCTTCCCCCCCGCTCCTTCGATGTACCCCAACTCGTGCTCGATACCACGGCTGCTCATCGACTTTTGCACTGGCACCCCACCATCTCCTTGCGCGAAGGTCTCAACCGTACCTGGCAATGGTACCGTGATGTTTGGTTCCCTGCTCAAGCCAAGTAATCGGGCCTGTTCTACGATGCTGCGGGGATTCAGGAGGATTGGTGGGGGAGAGCGTAGGGAAAAAGGTGTGGGAGCGACCAATGAGCGTGCAGCAAAATAAGGTGAAGACTGCTAAGATGGAAGTACCATCAACACAACAGACACCTTGATCAGGAGGCAAACCATGACAATGCTCATTGTGTTAGGTCTGGTGCTTGCCATCATCCTTTCGGAGCTTATTTAAGCCCCTGTCGCGCCAGCATCCACAAAATACTGTCGCTCTCCAGAAAAATCTCTCCCACCCATCTCCTCTGTCACCTTTCGGCAGGCTCAGGGTGGGCCCCTCACAGCACACGCATGTAGCTAACGCGCACGGGGCGAAGGGGGTTCCTGGCTGAGCTGCACACGCTGTACAAACTCGCTCATCTCTTG
>JAADFV010000342.1 GCA_013152695.1 Chloroflexota bacterium
AGATGTATGGTATATCAAGATCGTCTGCACCGGCAATAGCCCACAATCGCGCCCAGGCGTAGGTGATGGCATTGGGCGTGAGGGTTGAGTTAATCACGGAGCATACACCACCAACGTCGGATATCTTGTCGCACCTGAAAGGCAAGGGATGTTGCCTTACTCACACGAAAATAGGGTTTTTGTTTGGCACCAAAAGATCGAAAAAAACGTTCAACGCCCGGTATCATCGAACCCTCGAAGTCAAATGTACGAGTGACGGTAGCTGCGAATCGAATTGCCTCCCAAATTAGCAGGCTGGGAGCACCGCTTGTCTGAAGTTCAGGATCGTTGCCGCCAATGAGGTAATATGCTGCCTGGTCATCCCACACAAGGTATAGTGCTGCATGAATATGCCCCTTTGCATCCTCTGCGAAAAAAATACGTCGCTGTTGTCGCTCTGCACATGCAGTATCGATACGGATAAGGTAATCTAGCGTATAAGGCACATCCATGCCCTGCCGCGAGAACGTCTTTCGATTAAGATGCCAGAAAGTCTCTAGTCCCAGGTCTGTACGAACAGATACCAGTTTACGAGCCTTGCGGATATTAGCTCTAAGCTTGGGAAGAAACTGCATCCAGACACGATCAAGGTCCGACAGATCCTCAATGACATAGGTATAGCGAGTAGTTTGCTGGAAACCCTGCCAATAAAATGGCAACCAGTTCGTAATACTATAATGAAAATTTTGGAGAAAGAAGTCAAATCGCGGAAGTTTATGGATGAGTTGCTCGAAAAGTCGGTGCTCCCGCGACAGGCGGGTGGCATATTTGCCGGACAGTGGTGCGATCCATGGACCTAAATGAGGAGTTAAAGGCGGCATAACAATCATGGTCAAACCACGATGCTTACGGATGATGTAAGGCATTCGGGCTATGACGCTGCCATTTTTCTCGATGTTGGCTACTTTCCAAACGCCAAAATTCGTGGCTTCCAACCACCAATCTTGGGCAAAAAGACTAGGGTGCTTCATGCTACAGTTTCTTCCTGAGTTTCATCCTATTGTAGACGTCCACGTTGACGTTGTTCCTCGATGTACATGAGCAACGCCTGCATCAATGTCATATCTAGAGGTTCTCCCTGGGAGATTGGAAAATTAGGCGGAATCTTGCTCGACCGGTGTTGTAGACGAACACCGCTGTTTGCAAGAAAGTACTCGATAGCATCCAGACTGCCATGAACATTCCGGCAGAAGGCTTCATATTGAATGTCAAAGAAGTACTCGGGGCCAATGGTAGAACGAGCTATATCAATCCCGTCATATACAGCGATAATTTGCTCGACTACTTGTTGGTGAGCATCTAGTTGCTCCAATACTTCAACATTGGCAGGTCTAACAGACCACCAGTGATTGTAACTCCCAAACAGACGCTTTCTGCCGCTCAATAGCGACTTGGCAATAGACGCAGGGTGCCGATGGATAACAATATATCGAGCTTCAGGTAAAGCCCGTCCCAGGGGCCGCAAGCGCACGGAGTTTATGAGGTTCTTAAAGAGAAAGGGGCGTCGATTCACAGCGGTAAGTCGGTAAACTGAGGTCCGCAACTGATGTAATTTTTCAGGAGGCAGGGAGTTCACAGCCTGGGGCTCACGAGGAAAGAAACGATACCAGAAATTACCACACTCGCTGGGCGCGGTGCAGCCCCGAGTACGTCCGTTTTCCGATTGATAGTTCAAGGGTTGCCGGGACAATCGAGGCATAAGCCAGCGCTCCACCAAGGAGGGAGCGCCAAAAAATCGGCAATGAATGTTGGCCAGATAGCCGAAATCGAAGGCCTCCACCAGGGTCTGATAGAGCAGGGTACTGCCCGAGCGAGGAGCGCCGATGATGAAGACAGGGATCGCGGGCAAGGAGGCTACAGCCGCTGGAGGATGCAGAAGCTCAAGGGTATGAAGACTTGCGTTGAGAGTGCGCCAAAATGCCCATTTCACCCGAGTCTGGACAGCCATGGCTCCTCCTGATAAGGAGGCAGGTGTTTAACAATACGTGCTGGTACACCCGCCAACAGGATGTCATCTTCAGGAAAGCTTTTTGTCACGACTGCCCCCGCGGCCACGATCACGTGGTTTCCTAGGTGCACGCCGGGCAAAATCACTGCGTTGGTTCCCAGCCAACAGTTGTTGCCGATAACAATGGGATCTGCGGGGAGATAGCGGTGGTAGTTGCAGATGTCGTGATTCATGCTGATCAGTGATACGCGCGGCCCGATCCACACGTTTTGCCCCAGGATAATGCCATTCCGTCCATCCAGATGGCAGCCGGGAGAGAGGCCTGGTGCGCGGGAACCGGGGCGAATGTTTTCGGGCTTGACAACTTTGGTCGTCCAATGCACGGGCCAGGGGACATGTGTATTGAGACGAAGCACCCTTTGCAAGATCACGTGCTTCAACAGCAGCCGGGGCGGAAATTGCGGGTTGGCGAATCCCGGCCCAAACAGCCTGAGAAAACGAAAGATGGCCTTACGTTTGACTTCTCGAGAAATCATGATGCAGATCGAGAAAACATCTTTTGCAGTTGAGGTTCGGTACGCCATTGATAAAGGAAGTAAAGCATGACTGCGAGGATGGCGCTGGCCATGGCAAGCCACGGAGAACGTAACCATTGGCTGACAATGATCAGCCAAGCACCGGTTGGCAGCACTGGCCACCCCTTTTGCCACAGAATAGTAAAGATGTCATGCAGTTGCACCCCTGAAAGCCGTATGATGAAGAGGCTGAGGAATCCGTACAGCAACACGCCCGAGAGGGCAAATAAAGCCAGCATCAGCCGGGCGTTTTGTAGATAACCACCTATTCCCAAAGCCAGAAATCGGGAGACAAGGATAGCCGCGTTGATTCGAAAACTCCACTCCTGCTTTTCCAGCACGCTAAAGAGAGTGCCCATAGGCGATGAAATGAACCAGAAAAAAATCCAGGGAGCCAAAATCTGTGTATACACGCCCGCTTCATTCCATCGCGCGCCAAAGACGAGGCTGAATAGTTCTGGGGCAATAAATGTAAGCAACATTAGGGGAAAGAAGCTGAGGGTCACGAGAGAACGGAAAGTGGCAAGCACAACCTGATGTAAGTCGCCTTCATGGTGTGCCAGGGATGTCCGCTGGAAAAAGACTTGGGCAATGGATGCTCCCACTATCCGCATGGGTAACTCGATCACTCGATTTCCCAGGGCGAAAAATCCCACTTCGACCGATGTGAAAAAGTAGGAAAGAAAAAATGTGGGCAATTGCCAGGAAATGGTGTTCATCAGGGTAGCCCAGACATTGTATTTTGGAAACTTACGATAACGCTTGAGTGCCGTCAACATGCCTATACGACTGAGATGCATTTTCGCCAGGTTCATGGAACGCCAACCCATGCCTGCCAACGTCACAGCCGCCACAGCCTGGCCCGATAGCAGCCCGGTGATGAGTCCCCCTCCCGACGGCACCCCAGCATAACCGATACTCAGTTGCACTCCGACCGAAGTCGTCGACTGCATTAATCTGGTGACTGAAAGACCTCCGAAATGGCGTTTACGGGAATGCCAGTAATTCAGCACCAACACGTTACCGCCAAAAAATACCGATATGGGAATCAACCAGAGGTACGGGGTGAGTTCTGTGGCGTTGATCAGCAATAGTAGGGGCTTCCCTATTAGCATCGTGAGAGGAACCAGAATAACGCTGGTGAGCATCACCAGGCTTAGAGTCAAACCCGTCACATTGATGGCTTCCTCATCTCCCTCCGGTAGCATGATAGCCAGTTCGTAACGTAGACCGGATACTTGCGTGAGGATGCGAGTAATTGCTACAAAAAGCCCCAATATCCCAAAGGCAGCAGGCCCATAGAGTCGTGTCAATACCGGCGCAGCCAAGATGATGATGGCCTGGGCCAGGGTTGATCCTGACATCAATTTGAGGGCATCGATGGCAAAGCTGCCGCGTGAGGATGTCTTCATGCCGGAATAATTTGATCCTCTGCCCGACGGTGATACCTCCTCCCACACCCCTCACAAACCGCCTCCCCCTCTTCCCCAAACTCCAGCTTCACCCCACAGCGACAGACCCAACCCACGCGCCGGGCTGGGACGCCGGTCATGAGGGCGTAGGCTGGCACGTCTCGGGTGACGACGGCACCGGCGCCAATGAGGGCATATTCGCCGATGGTGATGCCGCAAACGATGGTGGCATTGGCGCCGATGGTGGCGCCTCGTTTCACCAGCGTGGGTTTAAATTCATGCTTACGCTCGATTTCACTGCGGGGATTGATGACGTTGGTGAAGACCATGGAAGGGCCGCAAAAAACATCGTCTTCGAGGATAACGCCATTGTAGATAGAGACGTTGTTCTGTATCTTCACGCCGTTACCGAT
>JAADFV010000343.1 GCA_013152695.1 Chloroflexota bacterium
ATGCGGGCAGACCATGTCTGCTGTTCCAGTCGGTGCGGCCTTGCCACTATTCAGTTGTCAAAAAGCTGTCTGATCGACTTGCCCTGCTTGCCCTGAGCTTTGTCGAAGGGCTTGCCCTGAGCTTTGTCGAAGGGCTTGCCCTGAGCTTTGTCGAAGGGCTTGACCCGATCAGAAGACAGGCGCGCAGATATCACACCCGCCCACTATTACAGACCACATACCGCCTTTGCGCGCGCAGACGGCACTGCCGGGCGAGCGACTATTGCCCCAACGTCCGGCCGGGACGACTCTAAACTTTTTTCTTGTGTGCCAGTCATCGAGATGATCTGCAAATCCGCGCGCAAAAATGCTTCGCTTCGGGTCCGCGGTTAAAGTGGGGTCAGAGTTAACGAGGGGGTTAAAGGAGGATCACTTTTTGCCGGCGACGAAGGTCCAGGCGTTTTTATTGACTTCTCACGCGTGGGTGGTATGATCTGCCCATGTCGGGAGCGATCCGGCAAGCAGATCGTCTACCAGTGGGGATGCAAAACGCGGCCCCTCGTGCGTTTGAGATAGGAGCAAAAGTTCCTGACCCCTTAAACTCCCATTGGTATTGACTCAATGCCAGTACAATGGGCCTGACACAGAGCAGGCAATGGAGGGTGGGCAGTGATCCAGAAGAGCTTCGATGCTGTAGACAAGGCTGATGTTGACGCATTGATCGCGAACGCGGTCAGTGAGTCAAAGACGCTGGAGTACAAGCAGAGGTTGCCTGGTCACTCCAACGATGACAAGAAGGAGTTCCTTCACGATGTATCATCGTTCGGCAACGCCTCGGGAGGGGACATTTTGTACGGCGTCAAGGCGGCCGCGGAGAAGAACGGCAAGAAGACTGGTGCTCCAGAACGCGTGGTTCCCATTACCGAAGAGACGGCTGACGAAGCGAAGCTACGGCTGGAAAACATGATCCGGGACTGCATCAAGCCGCGACTGCCGGTCCAGATCAAGGAGATCACCGGTTGGGATGACACCAGCGACGGCTTTGTCATTCTGGTGCGCATCCCCAAGAGCTTCACATCCCCTCACATGATGATCTTCAAAGGGGCGTCACGATTCTCGCAACTCGGCTGGCAAGTACCAGCTTGACGTAGATGAGCTTCGTACGGCTTTCCTGGCCACCGAATCTCAGGCTGATCAAATCAGGCGTTTCCGGCAGGATCGACTGGGTAAGATCGTGGCAGATGAGACCCCGGTCGTTCTCTCCTCGCCACACCGGCTGGTCTTACACATGATCCCGATTCCCTCGTTCCTGAACAACGAGCGGTTGGATCTGTCCGACCGGTGCGGCCTATCGACCTCTTTCCCCCCAATTCGTTGTTCTGGAGATAATACCCGATACAACCTGAACGGTTTCCTGACATATGCGGCCAAACGGTTAAAAGGCAAGGGGCACGACAGTTACTGTCAGCTGTTCTTTGATGGATCCCTCGAAGCGGTCTCTTCGGACGTGTTGCGGCAACATGATGGCGGACGTGTCGAAGGCGGAACAGGTTCCATTGCCAGTGTTGCATACGAGAAAAACTTGATTGAGGCTGTTCAGTCCTACCTTAAGGGGTACAAGCAACTCGACCTTCTGCCTCCGGTGGTGATATCGCTTGCTCTTTTGGGCTGCAAAGGATCGCTCATGTCCACGAATGATCCCCTCTCCCTAGAAGCCCATTATCCCATCGACCGAGATACAGCCCTTTTGCCCTATGTCCCGATCGACAGCCTGGATATGGACGTGCCAATGGTGATGAAGCCAATTTTCGATGCGGTGTGGAATGCGTGTGGCTTTTTCCAAAGTCGCAATTATGACGAGGACGGCAAGTGGAATCCGAAGTGAGTGTGACAGTATGAGCGACAATGATGAAACACGATCAGCTCCGTCGAATGATTGATGAGTCGCTGCTTGGCGGACAGGAGTGGTGCGTACATAACCTGCTGAACGGAGTCAAGATGGAGAAAAGGTTCCCGGCCCTTTTGAACCTTGCTAGACACAATTGTAGGAAATATGCCCAGATGCAATTCGCAGATGTTCCAGAAAATCATTGATAGGAATAGCGATGAATATCACAACAACCTTGCTGGTGATTGCTGCCGCAGTCCTAATCGTAATGGTGCTGGTCTGCACAGAGAATATCCCACCGAAAGCCATAACGCGAACACGTATATCTATAACCAAGCAACGGGTTTGTGGGTATTTTGCCGTACGGCATAGGCTGCCGGCAAAACTCTCTGATCTACAGCCATTGAAGAAGAACCGAGATGGCAGCTTTATGGATGGATGGGGAAGGCCAATTCAATACACCGTAAAGGACATGGCTGTCATCTTGCTTAGTTTAGGCAAAGATGGTCAGCTTGGCGGTACAGGTGAAGATGCAGACATCCAAGTTACTTTTGCGGTTGGGGGAGAAAAGGGGTCAGGGGTGCTCTGTAGAGAACCCTGATATTTTCTTTCACAAAGCCTTGCGCCAGGCGGCTTAGAGGGGTACATAATGGAGAAAAGGTTCCCGGACCCTTTAATCCTCCTGGCGGTGCAGATGCTGACGATTTTAAGGCTGATTTTGCCGGAATAGTGGCAGGTAAGGCCGGGAAAGACTGTGTATGTGCATGCAAGTGACAGAGATAGTAAGCAAGCTGAAGGCAAATGGCCGTTCACTATGGATTGTCGCCTGGACAGTAACCTTATTCTTGTTAGCGCGAGGGTCAGTAGATCCTTGGTATAGGCCATGGAGCGGCGTAGTACCGATAGCGTCGGTAGTGTGGCTAGCAGGCATCATGTTAGCGTGGTCCAAAAGGCCGATCAAAACAGGACTAGGACTTATCGCTATAGCAACGGTAGTCTGGTTCATGCTCCTGCCCAGCATTAGCCCACAGATACTGATAGAAAACGCGACTAACTCTCCGATTCAATTGAACCTCCATGAAGTGGGTACAGGAAGGCATATCGAGGTCACAATACCTTCGCAATCTGGTAAGCGGGTTATGTTTGAAGCCAGAACACACATCACGAATGTTGACAATGACTGGCGTGACATTGTCATAGCTTACGCATACATGAAACACCAACGCCATCATGCTGGATTCCTTGTGCTTCACAGCCCGGATAAGGACAATACGGTTGGCCGGATTCGGATATCAAGTGATGCACAAGTTGGCGACAATGTGATATCTGGGCTATCCGCTCGGCCGACTACGGAGAGACATTAAGGGAACTTAAAGCGGTCAGGGGTGCTCTGTAGAAAACCCTGATATTTTCTTTCACAAGGCCTTGCGCCAGGCGGTTTAGATGGGTACATAATGGAGAAAAGGTTCCCGGCCCTTTTGCCCCCCCCCTTAACCCCGCATCTACAAGCTCCAGAGGATGAAGCGGGCATTGTTGGCCCTGGCCCGCGATTGCGAACAAGGACGGCCCAGCAATGCCTGCCTCATCCTGAAGGCGCTGGATCGAACAGAAGGAGAATCTCCATGAAAATCGATGTACTCTATTTTGAAGGTTGCCCGAATCACAAGCCAACGGTTCAGCGGGTGAAAGATGTGCTGGTTCGGCTTGGCATTGGGGCCGAAGTGAACGAAGTCGAAGTGACCCCAAAGGATGATCCTGCTACCTTGAAGTTTATCGGTTCGCCTACGGTGTTGATCGATGGTCAAGACATTGATCCTGCCCAACGGCATGGGGCGAACTACGGGTTTGGTTGTCGCACGTTCGGCGGTGCAGGGATGCCGTCCATTGAGATGATCGAATGGGCTGTCCAGGAAGTAACGAGTGGCGGGATTAAAGGGGCCAGGGGTGCTCTAAAACCCTGATATTTTCTTTCACAAGTCCTTGCGCAGAAGCCCCGCGGCGGCTAAACCTGCCAGCAGCGACAGCGTCCCCGGCTCGGGGACAACGGTTATTCGCTTGCTCATTTCCGACCAGTTTATGTCACTGCGCTCGCATTCCTGTGGAATCGGCGCAGCGAAGACCAACTCATACTGGCCCGGCTCGATGGGCCGGCCATGGACGTTATCCGTCAAGTTCCAGGACAGTGTTCGCTCCCAGCTTTCTCCCGCTCCAAGCAGCAGCCACGGGTACGTGTATGGCCACTGTGCGGGCACCGGAAAGTATGTGCCCCAGACAGCCTGCTTGTTGTAAAGCAGAAACATCGCGTCGTGGCCCGCTGCATTCTCGTATGCGTAAACATTCCACCCGTACCGGAAGGTCAGTTCTTGGTCGGAATTATTGTGCAGGCTCACTGTTATCTGCACGTTGTCGCCGGGGTAGTATTGCGACCAGGTGGGCAATGGCGGATGCGGCAGGCGATACTCCGTGCCGTCCGTCTCCAAGGCTACGTCAAGCGTT
>JAADFV010000344.1 GCA_013152695.1 Chloroflexota bacterium
GAGCCCGACTTGAGTCGGCGAGCTCCCATGCTTACCTACCGCCAGGAACACTTCAATCTTGCCTTTGGCGATAGTGGATATCGGACAGAACGCGCAGGCGTTGGGCGGCCTGCTCTGCCGTCAAATCCCGCTGTGCTTCCGCTAGCATTTCATACCCGACCAGGAACTTTTTCACCGTGGCCGAGCGTAAAAGGGGCGGGTAGAAGTGAGCATGTAGTTGCCAGTAATCGTAGTCAGAGCCCGCCGGAGCGCCGTGCCAGCCCATCGAATAGGGAAAAGAAGTCTGGAAGAGATTGTCGTACTTGATCAGAAGCCGCTTCAATATGTCGGCAAGAGCGTCGCGCTCTGCCGCTGTCAGATCAGGCAGACGCAAGACATGGCGCCGGGGCAGCAGCAGCGTCTCGAAAGGCCAAATCGCCCAATAGGGCACCACGGCCAGCCAGTGCTCATTCCCAACCACCACTCTCTCCCCCTTTTCCTCCTCAAGAATCGTGTAATCGGCAAGGAGAACGCTCCCTGATTCTGCCCAGTACTGCCGTTGCTGCCGGTCTTCTTTGGCGGGCTCATTGGGCAGACGATCGCTGGCCCATATTTGCCCGTGAGGGTGCGAGTTTGAACAACCCATCACCGCTCCTTTATTCTCGAAAATTTGCACCCAGCGATATGACGTCAGCAAATCCTCTGTTTGCTCTGCCCAGACGTCCACGACATGACGAATGTCCGTTAGCTCCATTTCCGGCAGGGTCAGATTGTGTTTTGGCGAGAAGCAGATCACACGACTTGTGCCACGCACACTGTGCGCCTGCAGGAGAGGATGCTCGTTATTGACTTGGTGAGGCGTGTCGGGTAACAAAGCGGCGAAATCGTTGGTGAATACGAAAGTCGTCGTGTAGTCAGGATTCCTGGCACCATTGGCCCGTTCGTTGCCTGGGCAGAGGTAGCAATGAGGATCGTAGGCCGGCCGATCCTCTGTTGTTGGTTTTTCCACCTGGCCTTGCCAGGGCCGCTGTGTACGGTGTGGCGAAACGAGCACCCACTCGCCGGTGAGGGGATTGAGCCGTCGGTGAGGAGCATCATTCAAAGACATCGTTTTCCTCCGGGATGGTGCCGGCACCGGCAGAAGCCGTTACGGTAAAAATGTGGGGTTGGGTTCCTGTCTGGGTGAGATATGCCTGCTCGACATGAGCGGAAAACTCGGTCTCAGAGCCGGCATGAACAAGGGCGACCAGGCAGCCTCCGAAACCAGCTCCCGCCTGTCGCCCTCCCACCACGCCAGGAGCCGATTCGATAGCCTCAACCATCGCCTGCATCGCCGGTGCACCGATCTCGAAGAGGTCGCGTGCACCGAGATAGGAAGCCCGGAAGAGTTCAGATAGCCTTTTCGTATCAGCACGAGGCAAGGCTTCAGCCAAATCCAAAACGCGCTGATTCTCTTCGATGATAAAGCGACAACGCCTTGCCACTACATCCGGTAAATCCCTTTCGTGGGCCTCGAAAAAGGACAGCGACACATCCCGCAGAGCACGAATAGTCGGATCATAGCGCTGCAAGAGGCTTACTCCCATCTCGCACTGCTGCCGGCGCTCGTCATATTCTGAACCGACGAGCTGCCTTTCGGCTCGGGTATCACAAATGACTACGCGCAAACTATCGGGAATAGCAACCAGTTTGCTACGCAAATGCCGACAATCGAGTAGGATTGCCCGGTCCAGCTGCCCCATAGCAGAACTATACTGATCGAGAATACCGGTGCTAACCCCCACAAATTCGTTTTCCGCTTTTTGTCCCAACAAAGCCATCGTCACAGGATCGAGTTCAAACCCGCTGATCTGCTGAAACATGACTGCTGTGGCCATCTCAATTGCCGCCGAAGAGCTCAAGCCACTCCCAAAAGGCACGGTACTGTGGATCAGACCATCGAATCCTTGCAACTCATAGCCGGCATGTTGCAGCATCAAAGCCACGCCGCGTACGTAGTTACTCCACGGTACATGTTGATCGTGACCGATGGCATCGAGGCTAAACTCGCTTTCGCCATCGATGTTGAGGGAGCGAATACGGACGTGTCGGTCTTGGCGGGGACGAGCGGCAATCCATGTATCCCGATTGATGGTCATGGTCATCACATAGCCCATGTTGTAATCGGTATGGCTGCCCATGAGGTCGACGCGACCAGGGGCACGGGACCAAAATCGGGGAGGAGCGCCAAAATATGCCGTAAATTTGGCGCTGATCATCTCCTTTCGTCGTACTGTATCCATTTTCTAGCTGAGCTCCTTGAATACGTCGAGGAGGGCACGAACATTGGCCGGGGGTATGTCGGTCATCATGCGATGGGAGGGAGCGATGAGCAAACCCGTGCCATCAGGAGCGAGGGTGTGGATACACTTATCCACCGCTGCTCTCACCTCTTCAGGCGTGCCCGAAGGCAATGTTGTTTGCGTAGAAATGCCACCATAAAAGGCCAGGCGGCCCCCGAAATTCTCGTACAGCCAGCTGTGATCCAGCACCTCTGGCTGCACCGGATTCAAAACAGTCATACCGATCTCCAGCAAGTCCGGCAGAATCTCCTGGATTTGGCCATCTGAATGCAGGATAACCGGTAATCCACGTTCACGAAAGGGAGCAAAGAGCCTGGCCAAACGCGGCTTGATGTACTGCCGCCACATGGCTGGGGAGAAAAGCAAGTGTTTTTGAGCACCGTAGTCATCGCCAAAATATCCCCCGTCCACACCCAGTTCGAGATAGCGATGAATAAGAACCAACTGAATCTCTGTTATTCGATCCAGCAATTCGTTAGTGTAACCTGGGTCCATGGCCATATCGAGGAAAAACTGCTCGAAACCGCGCAGAGCCCAGGCCCGTTCGAAGAGAATGAAACCCAGGTTGGGTGTGATGAAATAGTCCTCTCCTTCATCCCGGATCGTACGTGTGGCCGCAACGAGCAGTTGGGAATCGTGAGGATCGGGCCAGGGGTAGCGATCGAGATCGGGATTTTCCTTGAGGGGGTTGACCCGAGCAAAGTAGCCTTCTTCCTGCGTATCAAAGCCCACGCCCCACCAATCAAACCGTACCCGGCCATCCTCAGCCATGCGAGGCTGGTAGCTGATATCAACGCGAACCATGTGATTACCCAAAAAAGCAGGGAGTTCGTGCTGAGAAACACCAAAAACCTCGGCCAGGATACGTCCCATCCTTGCCGTGTAATTGATTTGCGTAGGAACACGGTCGACCGCTTGGTGCTGCAGTGCTCGTCGCATCCGCTCTTTGCGTGATGGATCCATGATTAAGCCTCTCTCGGCCGGCACGGCTGGGAAAAATGGTAATGAGTGAATACGAACATCATGAACGCAG
>JAADFV010000345.1 GCA_013152695.1 Chloroflexota bacterium
TCGGCCCGAGAACAGCGCGAGATCGAGTTTGCCGTTCTGATACCGTCAGAACTACCCCAGGCGATCTTTTCGCTCAACTGGGATGATCCCGACGGCTATCTTCGCCTACGATTGCAAGATCCCAGTGGCAAGGCTGTCATTGCCGATACCGAGCACCGGGACGATACGCATCACATGTTAGTTGTCACGAAACCGGCTGCAGGCATATGGCGGGTGGGCATCGAAATACTCAAACCCTGCCGCGAATACCACTTCATGCTCTCGGGCAAAACAATTACCACTCTAATTGCTGCCGTCGGTGGGAATCCCGAGCAACGCACGGTGGGTGTGCCTGTTCCTATCTACGGCATTCTCAGCGACTACCGGCCAATTGCCGGCGCCGATGTCTTCGCCCTGGTTAGCGGGCCCGCTCTGGGGCCGGATGCCCAGGCAATGGCGGTGCAGAGCCGTATCCTACGCCTGTATGATGACGGAAACCATGGCGATGGCAAAGCCGGCGATGGCCTTTACGCCAATAACGTGACGAACACCACACAAGCTGGCGGCTACACAGTCAAACTCGTGGCCACGGGTATCAACAATCGTGGCGAAGAGTTTTTACGCTATGCCAGTGTGGGCTTCAATGTGCGCCCGCGTGCCGTGTATTTATGGAATGATGACCTGGACACTGCCCTGGAATATCAAGCCTTGCTGCAAGCTCATGGTTGGGTGATCGATTTACTTCGACTGGAGGATGTACCTGGCCATGACTTCCGGCCCTACGCCTTGATCATCATTGGTCCTGAGACCGGTTATCGTTATGATTTCGATGATCCGGCCGCGGCCCAGACTTTAGGGCAGTGGGACAAGCCCTTCCTCGGTCTGGGGGAAGGCGGAGCCGCACTTTTCGCTGAATTCGATCTGTTCATCGGCTATGGTCAGACCTGGTGGTCCAGTAACAATAATGTCCGGGCCATAGCACCGAATACCGTCTTTTGGAATGAACCCCTCTACATTGCCGTGAACCGCAAAAATCCCCTTGTGCAGCTCTACCCCAGGCCACTTACAGAGTTAGGGGTGTATCTGCCCGAGGCTGTCCAGAAAATTACCGCCGTGGCGCAGGAAGAACGCAATACTAACCACTATCCTGTGATTGTTGAACAGCGTAGTTCGCAGGAGTTCGGTTTTTGGGGCTACAATGCCGGGCCCAACACCATGACCGACGATGGCAAGAAACTCTTGATCAATCTTAGCCATTACCTGCGGCAATAAATTTCTCTCCTTCGTTAGTGCGACGCATCTCCGCGGTGCGTCGCACTAGCCACCACCTTACCTGCTTTGATCACTTGCGCCACCCAATTGCGCCCAAACTCATAGGCCAGGTGGCGGTGGTCATCCGTATCCAGAAGCAACACATCGGCCTGTTTACCTACTTCCAACGAACCCAGACGCTGACCAAGACCGACGGCATGAGCAGCATTGATGGTGACGGCATTCAGGGCCTCGTTGGGCAGCAGACGTTGGTAGCGGCAAGCGATGGCCATGGTCAGGGGCAGGCTGGGACAAGGGGCGCTGCCGGGGTTGATGTCGGTGGCCAGGGCCAGAGCCACGCCAGCATCGGCCAAAGCACGAGCATCGGCAAAATGATGGCTCCCCAGATTGAAATTGACCGCAGGCAGGACCACGCCCAAGGTGGCCGAATCAGCCAGGCGCTGCATTTCCGCTGCTGGCGTTACATCCAGGTGATCGACTGAAGTGGCGGCAAGCGCCACCGCCAGACTGACCCCACCCAGGTTCTCGAACTCGTCGGCATGAAGCTTGAGGGGCAGACCCAGCGCTTGCGCCGCTGTCAGTACCTGACGCGTTTGGGCCAGATCGAATACGCCTGCCTCGCAAAAAACATCAAAAAACGTCCACAAACATGGGAATATCGGCTGCCGGGAAGTGGCTACGCTGGTACCAGTCCGCGGCTGCGGGTAGCATCTCCTCGATTACCAGGCGCACATACGCCTCTGTTTGCTCCTTGTACGAAGGGGGCACGGCGTGGGCACCGAGGAAGGTGGGAATCAGAGTCATGGGGTGGTCATCGTCTAACTGGGCGATGGCCTGCAGCATCTTCAACTCAGCCTCGGTACTGAGCCCATAGCCTGTCTTCACTTCTGCCGTAGTGGTACCCAGGTTCAGCATCACATCCAGGCGCTCTCGGCTTTCGTGCACCAGTTGCTGCACATCGGCGGCGCGTACCGCTCGCATCGTGCTGAGAATACCCCCACCCGCGGCCATGATTTCCATGTAGCTGGCACCCTGAATACGCATTTCGAATTCTTGCACACGGTCACCAGCATAAACGACGTGCGTGTGCGCATCCACAAAGCCCGGACAAACTACCCGCCCCCCAGCGTCGATGCTCTCATTTGCAGACACCTGTTCCCGCACTTCGCTGCTGGCTCCTACCGCCACGATGGTATCTCCCCGGATGGCAATGGCGCCGTCCCGGATTTGACCTACCTCTTTCAGGGCAGGTCCGCGCTTGGCGCCGTTAGGGCTGGCACATGTGATGAGATTGGCGTTGTGGATAAGAAGGTCGGCCTGGAGCATGATGATTGAGGGTTGGAACGCAGAAAAAAGTACTTGTGGAGGGCAGTATGTGGGAGGAAGTTCCGCCGTCATTGTACAAGAAAGTTGTCCAGAATTGGAAATAGTCAGTCTTGCAGACACTTCTTGCCGCAAAATGATCCAAATGGATCATGGCCTTTGCCCGCTGTTGCTCTTATACTGGAATCAACTCATCAAGGCAATGGCTTTCAAAGGCGATCGTCACTATGAGTGTGATCTGAACTTATCCTCATCGCGTATCCAACTTATTTCAGGAGTCTTAATATGACCACCCCACAAGATGTTCTTGACCTTATTAGCGCCCATGATTTGCTCATGGTCGATATCAAATTTACCGATGTTTACGGCCAATGGCACCATTTTTCCATCCCTGTAGAAGAATTTAGTATCGAGGCCGCCTTCGAGCAAGGTATGGGCTTCGATGGCTCTTCCATCCGTGGCTTCCAAAGCATCGAGGCGAGCGATATGATTCTGCTGGCCGATCCCAGCACGGCCATCGTCGATCCCATCTGCGAGATGCCCACTCTCAGCATCATCGGCGATGTCTATGATCCGATCACGCGGGAGCCTTATGACCGCGACCCCCGCTATATCGCCAAAAAAGCAGTTGCCTATCTCCGAGAAAGTGGCATTGCCGACAACGCCTACTTTGGCCCGGAAGCTGAGTTCTTCATCTTCGATCAGGTAATGTATTCGGCCGGTGAGTACTCTTCTGCTTACCAAATCGACAGCGGCGAAGGTCCCTGGAACAATGGCATCTTTGGTTTCGGCCATTCCATTCCCCACAAACGCGGGTATTTCCCCGTAGCACCTCTCGATACCCTGCAAGACTTACGTTCGGAAATGGTACGGACTATGATCGCCGCCGGTATCGATATCGAAATCCACCATCATGAGGTTGGCACGGCTGGTCAATGTGAAATCGACATGAAATACGGTCCCCTCGTGAAGATGGCCGACAATGTGCAGCTTTACAAATACATTGTCAAAAATGTGGCGAAAAAGCATGGAAAAACCGTCACTTTTATGCCTAAACCCATTTTCGCCGACAATGGTTCCGGTATGCACACCCATCAGAGCCTGTGGAAGGGAGATAAGCCCCTCTTTGCCGGCGACGGCTATGCCGGTCTCAGCCAAATGGCCTTGTGGTACATCGGTGGCATCCTCAAACACATCAATGCCCTTCTCGCCCTCGTCGCCCCCACTACCAACTCCTACCGGCGCCTGGTACCCGGCTACGAAGCACCCGTAGTCATCGCCTATTCTGCCCGCAATCGCTCCGCGGCCTGCCGCATTCCCATGTATTCGGATTCGCCCAAGGCGAAGCGCGTCGAATTCCGTTCCCCAGATCCGGCCGCCAATCCCTATCTTGCCTTTGCCGCCATGCTCATGGCCGGGCTCGATGGCATCAAGAACCAGATCGACCCGGGAGAACCTGCTCAGATCGATCTGTTCGAAGAAGAGAACATCGACAGTGTGGAAATGACCGTCGCCAAACTCAACGAGGCTCTCGATGCCCTCGAAGCCGATTCCGATTTCTTGCTGGCTGGCGGTGTCTTTACGCCGGACCTGCTGGAGACCTACATCGAATACAAACATACCGAAGAAGTCGGCCCGGTCAGTCTTCGCCCCCATCCCTACGAATTCCTCCTGTACTACAGCATCTAGTGGTTTGGAAATATCCAGAGTTTAGGTACGTGACATAGGGGTACAGTAAGCCGGGAAACCGGAAAACCGGGAGGGTATCATCGCAAACTCTGCGCTGAGCCCCCTGGTTTACCGGTTCCTGGCTTATGCTTGAGGCGGGGAGTTATATTTTGGATATAGCGAAGCGGGGGATATCTTCCCAATCATTCACGAAGTGTGCTGACTTGCAAAGAGACTATTGGTGCTGTGCATTCGTTTTGGCCCTTGCCAGGAGAGTCTTGCCGTGATAAACGGATATTCTCATTGCGGCAAGAGGTAAGAGACAGCTCTTCCTGCTCCCTGTCACCTCCTCTCGCTCCTGCATAATTGACAATTATCCTTTGACAATTGACAATTATTCTATCCCTATCCCCTGGAATTTCTTTCTTTAACCTTCTACCATGTCTTCTGCGCCTGTGCCCCTGCTGAAAGCGCTGACCAGCTTAAACGAAATTGCTGCGGCAATCAATCGCGCCCGCTCTCAGCAGCAGGAGATTGCTGAAATTCTAAACCTGATCGGACAAAGCGCCATTACCCTGGTGACAGGAGATGAGGGGATAGAGCAGGCTTCAGCCGTTATTTACACCTACGACGCCACTTCTGATGCCTTTGAGCTCGAATCACGCGTGGCGGTTGGACGGGCGCCCGGGCCCCAGCCCTCCGACTTACCCCGGCCCCAGGGCCTGGGACGGCGCGCCATGCAGCGCCGGCATCGTGTTCTTTCCTACGAAGAGCCTGATCTGCAGCTACATCCGGCCTGGGTTCAGATCGGGGCGCGGGTGGGTGTCTGTTATCCTCTGATCGTAGCCGATCGTGCTGTCGGTACGCTCTACGTCTATTTGCTCAATCAACGCCAACTTTCTTCCCTCGAACTTTTGCTGCTGGACAACTTTGCCCAGCAAGCAGCTACAGCCATCGATCAGATACAGCAGTTGGGACAGGTTCA
>JAADFV010000346.1 GCA_013152695.1 Chloroflexota bacterium
CGCCAATGGCTGCCGCCATCCCCCGAGTAGAGAATCTGACCGTTTTCTCCCACAGCCCAGACATTGAGCCCCACCAGGGTCAAATCGAAGAGGGTGGAATTGGGAACGGGCGCCTGATAATGCCAGGTTTCGCCACCGTTGTTGCTGCTGAGGATCATGCCTTCAGAGCCAACGCCGACAAGGGTGTTAGCATCACGGGCTGCGAGGGCGTAGATAGCGCCATCACCCTTCCATACGCGTTGCCAGTCGTTGGCAATGGCCGGCGTTGCAGCAAGGGTAGCTGCGTCGCTCGCCTGCGAAGCCGAAAGCAGCCAGGCAAGGAGCAAGAAGCTGATGAGGCTGAGGATGAGAACAGGGCGGGCGGGACGAGAATGGTTTGTGAGCATGAGCAATGGGGGATGGTGGGGATAAAGGGGATGTCAGTCAAGTGGTAGCTCTGAAAATAAGATAGCATCCGCCTTTGTTGGCGTCAAGGGGTTTTGGCTCATCCTGAATAAACTGTCATCGCTCTGCTGGAGGTAGTGGCCAGTTCATGACAAGGCTTTCATATTTGCTGCCCACGCGACAGGCTGCGAGATTGATTCGATCTCGCAGCCTGTAAGGAGAGAAAATTCCCCTCTTGAAGAGGGCGCTATTTTTTCGGATCGACGGTTTCAGTCACGCCGCCATGGAGAGGTCAAACAATGGTGCATAAAAGTGAACATCAGCCATCCTGAGGTTTCTAAAAACCACTATGGGGCGGTGTGGCTGTCAGGAATGTGAGGAGCAGCATTAAAGTAATGATCAAACAGCTCAGGGAGACGGCTATCCATTGGTTGTATTTGCGCATGTTTTCCAGGGAGAAACGTGGCATGAGAACTGACCCTTAGTGGAGTGAAAGCGGTGTTTGCACTGGCTGGAAGGCATCAGGTGGTTGATATTCCCAGGAAACAAAGATCTGGCAGGTGTAGCATTGGCGAGGAATGTGCCCCTCAACCCGGAATCGTGCCCACCAGCAAGGAAGCTCCGGATTTTGAAAGGCGGCACATTGTTCCATCCTCACTTGCTGGCAGTTGTGCAATCTCCAGCAGGGAATGCCAAAAAGGTCCTTGGCTGTGGGAATGGTGACGTTGGCGCTCATTTGCAGAACGGGTGTGGCCAGAGAGGGAGTTGTCGCTTCTGTTTGCGTTTTCTCTTTCTGCAATTCTTTTTCCCATTTGGCGTCGAGCCTGCGCAAATAATAGGCAATGACGAAGGTGATGGCCAAGGGCACAGCCAGACGCAATAAGAACAACCCGATGATACTGAGGACTTGCAGAATACTATTCATCGTCTATCTCACTCCAGGTTAGCCAGAAAGCAGCCGTGATCAGGAGTCAGGTGTGTGTTTCTTCGAAAATAGGCAGGTGTTTGGCTGCAAGGGCGAAGAGGAGAATGCCAAAGGTGACAAGGCTGACTGTCACGGCAACTTCGAAGAAGGAGGGCAGGTAGCGGACACCCGCCCACGGCCACATGCCGACAATGGCAATATTCAAGCGATTGAGAGCGACGCCAAAGATGACGATCAAGGTGGCTCCGGTGAACTGAATGCGGGGTCGTGAGCGTAATGTTGGGAAAGAGAAGAGGAGCATAGGGGCGATCACGCCCAGGCCTATCTCCAGCCAAAAGGCAATGGCCTGGGCATTTAACTCGAAGAGGAGGGGCCAGGCTCCACGCTGGATGAGATCGGCCACTTTAGCGATGAGATAGATGGCGAGGACATAGACCGACCACTTGGCTAAATCGCCCAGCAGCTCTGTTTCTATACCATGACCAAAGGCTTTGGCACTGAGGGTCGATTCGACGATGGTCATAGCCAGTCCCACGGCGACAGCGGAGAGCCAGAAAAATACGGGCAGGTAGATGCTGTACCACAGGGGGTAGAGTTTTTCGGGAACGAGCACCCAGAGAGAGCCCAGAGAAGATTGATGGAGGGTGGAGAGGAGTACGCCCAGGATGACAAAGATGATGGATATTTTCCGAAGTAAGCGGTAAAGAGGGATGGTGGGGAGGCGTTTGGCCACTGCTTCGAATTGATTCACACGTTCGAGAATGACCGGTAAGAATTCGATGAAGAGTACCGTAGTGTAGGTTGCTACACAGAGCCCCACCTCCCACATGACAGAGTGGTGTTGGAAGCTGAAGAGAGGACGCCAAATGTTGTAAGGCCGGCCTAGATCGACGATAAGGCCGAAGATCACCAGCAGATATCCCAGGAAGCCGGTGAGAATGGCGGGACGCACCAGGGGTTCGAGGCGGCGTTGGCCAAAGATATGAGCGAGACCGGCGATGACGAAAGCACCGGCCGCGAGCGCCACACCCCCCATGACATCGAAGCCGATCCAAATACCCCAGGGAAATTCGTCGCTCATGTTGCTGATGGCGCCAATGCCAAACATGAAGCGTAAGATGATGGCAATGCCTCCTACGCCCAGTAAGGCTGTGAGGATCAGCTTGCGGAGGAAGGCGCGGGATAGGGTGAACGAAGGTGAGATGAGCCAATCGTAGGAGGTGGCAGAGGGGAATTCCTGGGAGCGGCCGTTGGCGCGAACGGCTAAAAGACGGACACCCAGGAGCACGGCTGTGGGAACGATGATGGCGAGGAGCACTACGCCCCAGAGTAACGGTGTGATTGTCATGTCAGGCCTCCTCTTTAGCAATCTGGGATTCAGGTTCGCGATGGGTGTAAATGGCGGAGCCGGTAAGGATCGCGGCCATGCCTCCGATGACAAAGGGAAGCTTGGTCATGATTTTCTCGGTTTCTTCCATCGGGGCAGTCATGGGTAGATGGGCGGGAAAACCTAATTCCGAAAAAGGAACGTCCGACAGATACAGCCAGGAAGTTCCGCCTACTTCGGATTCCCCGTAGATGTGGTTAATGTAGCGCTGGGGATTGGATTCGATGCAGGCGTGGGCTTCGCGTAACATCTCGCTCCGTTTGCCAAAGTGAAGTGCACCTGTGGGACAGGCCTCGACACAGGCTGGCTTTTGTCCCTGTTCCTGACGGCTGATGCACATCTGGCATTTGTTGATGGTGGGGGTCAGACCATTATTCCAGTCGAACTGCGGTACCCCAAAAGGACAGCCTATTTCGCAATATCGGCAGCCCAGGCAAAGGCTGGCCTCATAGACCACGGGTCCCAGATCACTTTTGTGCATGGCTGCGGCCGGGCAGGCGGAAACACAAGAAGCATTGAGACAATGCATGCATTGACGTTTGACGTAGCGAGTCACTTCCTCGTTATTTCGGTTGACCACATGAAACTCAGCGACGTAAGTGTAGGTATCTTCGTCGAGATGGCGAGGGGGCTCCGGGCCTTGAGGCAG
>JAADFV010000347.1 GCA_013152695.1 Chloroflexota bacterium
CCGGTTTCCTGGTCTACAGTTTCATGAGACAACTCGTCACGTTTCACGAGCCTGATAACCCACAGCGACGTTGGTGCCGATTTTCATCGGTATCGGCGGGCTGCCGCCCGTGCTGCCTTTTCTGTAAATTGACTCCATGCTGGTTTCAGCAGCATAGCCTGGGTAAGCTGGAAGGAGGAGAGAAGAGGGGGCCTTCCTGAGTGTTTTAGATTGATGCAGGACTGTACTCAACCCAAATTCAAGAATGGCGCCAGATAATTATCGAGATTACGGTGAATGTCATCGATTTCTTCTGGTGTTGGCAGATGTTTGTGTAAACGGCGATAATTGGTAACAACCCACAAGTAAAGGTCGGTGGGTGTGCGTTTCGGGAATTCTTCCAGCATGTTGTTGCGGAGGATGATTTCGAGGATGGGCAGGTAAAGCTGTTCGTACCAGGAGCGTACGGCTTCGGGCCAGGAGCGGGGCGGTTGGCCGGGGCGGCGGTGAAGATAGCGGAACAAGGCGATGTGACGCAGTAAGCGGGCGTAATTACGGGGCTGGCTCAGCCGCAAATCAGCGTGAGGTAAGATTTTGTTGGCATCGGTGACCTTGACAAAATCGGCGTATGCCTCGACCAGGGGAATGTCGTCCGGTTTGAGGTCGGGGGCCAAAGGAACGCGTGAGGTTAGTTCGGTGACATGGGCCTGGATGGTTTTGTCTCCACGGTTACGGCACACAGAAATGCGATGATGCCCGTCTCGTACAAAGTAAATATCGCCAAGTTTGTATAACTCGACCGGTGACATGGGCAGGCCATGTTCGCGAGCCGTAGCGACCCGCTCCCAGCGATCACGGAGGCCACTGTGTTTGGGAAGAAAGGCCAGATCGAAGTCCTTATAGCGATCGATACTGCCGCGAATAGCATCTAAAGGAACTTCCTGAATTCCTAAATCGATGGGGTCCCCTACCGCTGCTGCTTTGCTCAATTCTTCGAACGACAACAATTGGTTTTGATAACCATGCAACAGGGCTTGAATGTCATTTAGAAAAACACGGAAACGGGCGCGATTGAATTGGCGCGCGGCAAGCGAATCTCCCCCCATTTGCGCCGAACGGATCGCATTTTGTCGCTGTAATTCCTCAGCATTGAGGTTTTTCATGGTCCCTTACCGTTGATGTGAGTGTGGTAGGTCCTACCTTGGGGATGCGTCGGAGCTAAAATCGAGATCGAGGATTTTGAAAGGATAGACGTTGATGACTTCGGTATGTTGGTAACGTGTGCGGGTGATTGTCAGATTGCTGTAAACATGCTGGTGGCCATGAATAAAATAGCGTGGTTTGAACCAACGCATCAGGGCAAGAAAGGCATGAAATCCAATGTGGGGACGGTCTTCGCCATCATGAATGCCAAAAGGTGGTGAATGGGCTACCATGAGATCGAGATAACGGCCGTAGAGGAGGCGATTGATGAGTAATGTAGGGGCCAATGCCAGCACCCGGCTCCACATTTCACCTTGGGTATATTGGTAGTGTTCGTTGGCATTGTAGCGATGTGAGCCTTCAAGGCCGGCAATGAGGAGGCCGTTCTGGCGGCAAACACGCTGGTGCAGGTTGGTACCGCCGAGAGGTTCGGTGATAATTCTTTTGTCAGAGCGATATTCGGGGCGGTCGTGATTGCCATGCACGTAATAAAAGGGACGGTTGAGCATGGACACGATGTATTCGAGATAGTAGTAGGGCAGATCGCCGCAGGCAATGATGAGATCGACATCTCCTGCGACTTTGGTAATACTGGGGCCGTAAATGCGAGGTTCGACTTTATCACTGACGGCAAGAAGGCGATAGTGCGGCCGCAGAGGCTGAGAAGAAGGAGACATCGGAGAAACTTAGTTGACGTGCAGCCAGCGATCGACACCGAATCCACGTCGTCGATCATACGATAGGGTCTGGTTGATCCACGATAGGAGATTGAGTTCGCTGGCCAGAAAGTGTAATTCCTTTTTGAGCATATCAGGCAAAGAACGCTTTGTCAGTAAGGTCTGTTTCTGCTCGTTGCTGATCTGCAAGACGACTGCCGTTAAATAGGCCAGATCTTCGGGATCAGGGGGAATGGTGTAGATATCGAATTGAAGGCCTGACGCCTCGGTGAGCATTTGTAGATAGTAGGACAACTGCTGGCTCAATTCTCGATGAAGACGATAGGTCCGCTCTGATTCGGTTTGCTCCAGGGGAAAAGCGACGATGTCAGCTTCGAGATAGGGTTTTGTGTGATGAAATGTTTGTACCTGAAAACGGTCCCCGCCCGTCACCTGAATGCCATAGGATCCATCATCCAATTGCTCGACGCGGTCGATATAGGCGGTGACGCCAACACGATGGGGGGGAGGGCTGGATGCAGGTGTCTGTTTGGAATCATCGAGGAGGACGCCAAAAGGCATGGCCTCGTTCAAACAGTCGTGTAACATGCGTCGTGAGCGGGCCTCGAAGATGCGTAGAGATTTGATTTGGCCGGGGAATAGAACGAGGGGAAGGGGGAAGAGGGGAATGCGGGAGGGAAAGGCGTCACTCATAATATCTGCTTGTTACTGTCGGATTTGATGATTTCGCGAAGAAGGACGGTAGCATAAGCACCTTTGGGTAGGTAAAACTGAAGGGTAAAGCCAGAAGGATGGGGTTCAATAGAGATCGGGTCTAGAAAGACGCGGCCGACCCGGCGGTTACCAGTCACGCGGTGCTGCCGCCACTGTGCCGCTGTAACAGCACTTGTAGCCAGAATGTCAGCTTCGAAAGCAGCAGCATCAGCATCGGGTTGGCGCATTTTATATCCGAAGAGGGGGCCAGTAAAGGTGATTTCGCCTCGTTCGAATCGTTCCTGTTCGCTGGCCAAATCTTCTACCAGAAACATGCCCCCCGTATCTGTTTTTTTGGCCAAATCGCCCAACCATAAGTACTGAAAATGGCCATGCTCGATGCGCTGTGCCAAATACTGGTTGAACAACTGTGATTGGTAGGCTGATGTGAGGAGGTTGTAGAGCCAGCGGGCGCGCGGGCGAGGACGCTGGCCGGTAAGAATGGCCAGACCTTGTTCGGCGTTGTCGCCGAATTGGCCAAAACGCTGAGAGCCAAAATAATTCGGCAGGCCACGCTGTTGTAAGGCGGCAATGATCGCCTGGGCCTGGGGCAAGGCCTGGGAGGGCGTAGGATGGAGGAGTGTGATGGTGAAACGATTGCCCAACAAGTGTCCTCGTTTGAGTTTTTTACCGTGAGGAATAGCCCAATGCAAGGTGAGTCCATGAGATGCACAGACCCGTTCGAGTAAGGAAATATCAACTTTTGGCAGGGAGAATGTTTGTGTTA
>JAADFV010000348.1 GCA_013152695.1 Chloroflexota bacterium
CGCCCGCTCGATGGCCATATTTTCGACAACATCGACAAATTCGCAGCCACCGTAATAGCGGGCCCCTGGCAGACCTTCGGCATATTTATTAGTGAGGACAGAACCCATGGCTGCCAATACGGACTTGCTGACGAAGTTTTCAGAGGCAATCAGTTCAATATGGTTTTGCTGTCTTTGTACTTCTTTTTCGATAGCATCAAATAAAATGGGATCGGATTGGCGCAAGAGTGGGCGAGGATCGGGGGTTTGATCCCAGGGAATGTTCGTGTTTTGTTTCGTCATGATCGGTTCAAGTGAATGGAGGGATGGAAAAAGTTGAAAAAGGGAAATGGGATAGAGAAAAAGAGTCATCTGTGAGATTGTGCCTGGCACACCCTCACAGATTTATCACGGGTTTTGGTAATTAAGGTTCTTGTCCCCCTTCTAGCAGGGGGGTGCGCGGAGGCGGTGTTTCTTCGTAGGTGGGAAGCGGATGCAGGGGAAGCGCTTCAATTTCGGCATCGATTTCTGTGTAAAGTTTTTGCGCAATCGTTTCGGAAAGAAGCCCTTCACGTGCCATATCCATCACCGCCGCTCGCTGCGTACGTAACGCTTCCCGGCGTGTGGAAAGAACGATCTTTGCAAAAATGTCAGGATTAGCCGCTGCTAGTTCGGTGAGCTCTTTCGATAATATTTGTTCACGTTCTGTCAATTCTTTACCTACAATCTTCCAGGCATTAGGATCGAGGACGCCGGCGCGGTAAAGGTCATTGAGCCGGCGATAGGCGTTGCGTGTAGCCAATAAGCGTCCTTGTTTTTCTTCGTAGGCTAACTCTGCTTTCGACCGCCCCACTAATCCCAAGCGCTTGAGTAAGGTGCTAATGGTCGTGGCCTGTACCAGGAGCGTAAAGAGAGCAACCCCGAAAGTCATATTGATCAGGAGTTCGCGTTGCGGTAAGGCACGATCCAGGCTCAATACCAAAGCCAAACTGACAGCACCACGAAGCCCTCCCCAAAAGAGAACATGAACGTAAGACCGTTGCACCTGTTTACCTGTCAGTTTATGCAAAAGCGCCAAGCCATACACTGATACCGCACGAGCCAATAAGACAGCAATGACGGCGACAATGATGGGAACGGCAGCTTCAAGCAAGCCATCGAATTTCACCTGCATCCCGATCAAAATAAATACCAGGCTGTTGGCCAGAAAGGCAATGTATTCCCAGAAATTATGCAAATTTGTTCTGATGGAAGGAGACATGCTTCCCGAGCTGTAGGAGCCGATCAAAATCCCGGCCGTTACCACTGCCAGAACGCCACTGAGATGAAACCGCTCGGCAACGACATAAGCACCGTAAGCAACGATGGTGGTGAGGGTGGTTTCGATGAGATGATCGTCCAGGGCGGCAAAAAAGCGATCTGCAACCAGACCAAAAATAAAACCAATGGCGACCCCACCCAAGGCAACTTTGACGAATTCGTAAATCCCGTCGATAATGACCGTGCCTAAACCACCACTGAGTGCTTCCGCATCAGCCGTAAATAAAAGGGCGAGGATGATATGAAAGAGGACGATCGTTGTACCATCGTTTAACAGGCTTTCGCTTTCAACGAGCGTCGTCAATGTTTTGGGTGCGCCCAAGGCCTTAAAGAGAGAAACAACGGCGACTGGATCAGTGGCAGCGATGAGAGAGCCAAAGAGAAATGCCGTTTTCCAATCGAGCATACCACTGAGAGCCAGTATCCCTGCCACAATGAGGGTTACGATCAAGACCCCAGGAATAGCCAGCAGTAAAATTGCTGAGAGAACACGGCGAAATTCTCCAATCTCGATATGAAGAGCCGCTTCAAATACCAACGGAGGCAGGAAAATCAAGAGTATGAGCTCGGGTGTGAGCTCTAAACGTAAGAATGATTGAAAAGATAAGGCCAGCCCCACCAATACCAGCACCACGGTGTAAGGCATACGGATACGTTGTGCAAGCATCGCCACAATAGAGACGAGGAGGAGAAGTTCTATGATTGTGGTGACAATGCCTAAAAGATTTTCCACAAATTAACCTGGCAATACAAGATAGTAATCAACGTGAGTTGGTGCAGCAATGCACTTATTACAAGTATATCACGGAGCAAAGCGAGTCGTAAAACATTTGACTCGGTTCCACCTCATGTTGGTAAAATTTATAGCCTTGTTGATAGACATAAGTCTAGGGGGAGCAGTTCTAGTTTCGCCTGCCTATCATTTGTCTCGTTGCATTTTCACATCCTTCCACCCGTCGAGAAATCAGGGGTGACGTGTGTAGGTACCATGTTTAATGGTGTCCGTGCTGCCACAATGAGGGCAGCGCTTCCAATCTCACAGGCTGCGATTGGCTAACTCTTGTAGTGACGAGATAAATTGTTTGTCTTGCGCCATAATGTTTATGGGCTCCTTGACCTTTTGTGCGGCTTTGCTACCTACACAACGGTCGAAGAGTCCTTTTCTTTCAATTCCTGCCACTGGTTTTTCCGCCAACACACTTTGGAACCAAAACGCGAATGGACAAAAACTAGTTAATCTGCTAAAAGATAGGTAGTTATTGGTTATGCTGCTTTTATGCGGTGAACAAACTGCATAAAGGCTCATATTGGTGTGTTATGAAGCGAGGTGACTGCCCATGCAACCCAAACAGCCAAATCGCGCCGCCAGCCGGCGGGCATATCAAAAGATCTCCGGCCAAAACCGGCGTAGTCGCCGGTGAATTAGTAGTTAGACCCTGGTGGTGTAATGCCACCCCATCATGAAATCGAGGAGGGAACACCATGATGCGCTCAACGCCAAAAAACTACGTTCTGCTCGTTCTTGCCGTTCTGGCGATGCTTATCTCCTTTTCGCTCCAGGGCACAACGCAAGCAGGTTATCTGTTCGACTCTCCCATTCCGGGCCAGCCCGGCCCCTGCTTGCGTTTGACGCAAGATGGCTATACCCTAGAGTTCATGGGCTACTACAATTATGATGATGGTTCGACGAGTTTGACCTTCCGCCTCGTCAATGAGAACCGAAAGGACATCGACTTCATCGCCTTTGGCACCAACTCGTGGAAACGGCTGAAGCCGGCCAACGGCAGTATCGTATCCGGCAACTTGGGTGACTACCACATGGAATGGACCAACGAGCGTGGGGTTCCTGGCTTCGCCGGCATCGAGTTCGAGGCCCGGTTCGACGGCTTCAGCAGGGGCGCGGAGGACACCTTTACGCTAACGGTGACCAACTTCGATGCGTCCAAGCCGGTGCAAGTCTTGGTGGGGGCGGGGAGGGGGCGAAGCACCTTCACCGTGCACCTCGATGCGGCGGCATGTAACCTGTCGCCAGAACCCACGGCTACGCCGACGGCTACCTCGCCGCCACCCAAAACCACACCGACGGTCACCCCCTCTCCCACCGACGCGCGGCCACGTGTTGAGGTCTATGTACTTAGCGATGCCCTTTTTACGACCCCGCTCAGGGCAGCGGAGAAAGAGTCATTGCGCCGACAAGGGATGCCGGTACCGGTCACCGAGGTGATTTCGGCCAAGCATGGGGCGTCCCTGAAGACGTTGCCAGCGGGGGCATTTTCTCTTTCCGCTCCGGAGGCCACGCAAAGCAGCGGATGGGATGAAAGTTTCTACTTCACCGATTTCGAGAGCGATTTCCTGCATGATGGGGGCCCATGCGTATGGGATAATTGGGAACCTGGCCAGCCTCGCTGGTGGGAGAGGGACACGCAGCGAGCCTGGAGTGGTAGCTATGCCATTTGGCCTGCTGCCCATCCGTTACCATCACCCAGCCAATATCCGAACAACCTTACATCCAAACTGATCTGCCAACTGGATAATATGGCGGCATTCGAGAACCTGCTGGTACAATTTCAGATGTGGATGGACTTAGCTGATGCCAATGATTCCATCCAGATTCTCTTCTCCACTGATGGTGTGAATTATCGGGGCATCGGCTGGTACGGTCCAGGTTCTCAGGATTGGACCACATATCGCATTTTTTACCCTGATCTGGCCAATGGCGGAGCCAATAGCGTGTACATCATGTGGAAGTTTGTCAGCGACAGTAGTGGCACGGCGGCAGGCCCCTGGATTGACGACCTGAGCATCCAGCGCTATGATCGGCCTGCCACCGGTTGTCGATATCTGGACCCAGGCATGAGCGTACCGGGCGTGCCCGGGGGTGTGCCTGTGAGCAAAGGGCTGGTGGTGGACCCGAACACAGAAGACGATCTGGCCAGCCGAATTCAGCGGCTGGTGGCATCGCATGTGCAGTGGGTGCGACTGGAATTCAAGGCTTCGCCTGACAACCGGGAACTCACGCCTCCCGGGCAAGCGAGCTCTCACATTAGCCACATCGACTTACAGAAGTATGATCAGTTCATCGATGGCTTATGCGCCAACGGTGTCGCCGTGTTAGGCCTTATCGATGGACAGACCTTGCTGCGGCAGGATTGGAAGTCGAGCGGCGAAATCACGCCAGACTACCTGGATGAGTTCACCGATGTGGCGGCCCTGCTGGCGGACTATTACGACGATCGCATCCGGTATTGGGAGGTCTGGAATGAGCCGGACTTCTCGGAAAGTTTTCTCCAGCCCGGTGAGTATGCGGAACTTCTGAGCAACACTTATCAAACCATCAAAGGGGTTGATACCACGGACATGGTGTTGTTTGGCGGTTTGGGCAGCGCCGACCCGAATGCACGGGATTATCTTGTTAGTGTCTACAGCAGCCAAAGCACTGTACCTTTTGATGTTTTCGCACTCCACCCTTATGTCTCCACATTGTACCGGTATCCGGATGGGAGATTGATGGTGAATCCCCAAGACTACATGCACTATGAATCGCCTACGATAATCAAGAAGTTCAAGGACGAGCTATCGCTAAATGGTGATGCCTTCAAGCGTATATGGGCCACAGAACAGGGATGGAACAGCGCTATCGACTCACCACGTTCGGCAGGATGCAGCGCCATCAGCGAGGCCCTGGTGGATCGGGCCTCTCAAGCTCACTATTTGACCAGCGGCTTCGATATTCTCTTCACGGAAACGGGCTGGAGCGTCTATTCGCCATCCATCACCAAGATCTTCTGGTATCAATATCGAGACACCGGCGCCTGTGTTGATTGCCAGACAGCCCTTGCCGCGTCAAGTCTGTCCAGTTCCCAGAGTTTCTCCTGGTCGCCTTCCTGGAATGCGGCGCCGGCCAGCGCCCAGTGTCCCCCGGAACATCCCGACCTGGTGGACTGGTGGTATGGGCTTTATCAGGGTGACTTTGTGCCCAAACCGGCGGAAAACGCTTTTCGAGAGTATCCACAGCGACCGATATGGCTGCCGACCATCCTGCGGCAATAGGCAAGGTTATCATGAAAAACAAACATCAAACTGTACATCTATCATTCGCCTTCGTCGTGGGGTTTGCTCTGCTTGCGTTCCTGGCCTGGAGCCTCACCGCCTGCCAGGCTTCGGGCCAGGAAACCCTGCCACGACTGTTGACAGTAATCGAAATGCCTAACGACATCGGCGGCGGCACGGCTCGTGGTATCACTCATCCTAGCGGATGGGCGTATATCATCAACGATGCCGGGTCTATCGCCGTTCTGGATGGGCCCAGGCTGGTAAAATTATTGCCTCTACCAAGCGGAGGCCCAAAAGGGTGGACATCTCTCGATGTCGCGGTAGATCATGAAACCGGGCGGGTATATGTGAGCGACCGAGTTATGGGGACTCTTTATGTGATAAGCGGCACCCAATTTATCGAGACGATTCCAGAAGTGGGTATCCGCCCTAAACGCGTTGTCATCCATCCTAAAACCGGGTATGTGTATGTCGCCAATAACAATACGCCTGGGGAGAAAGGCACAGTAGCGGTCATCAGCGGCACAACGGTCTTGACACGTATTCCGGTAGGGTATGTACCCCAAACACTAGTCGTCAATCCTGTGGATGGCCTTGTGTATGTCGGTCAAACCCGTCCATCGTCGGACAAGCAAGCTAAGATGCTAGCCATTATCAAGGGAACCGAATTAGTCACACAGACGAACCTGGAGTTGGATATCAGCGCTTGGGTTACAGA
>JAADFV010000349.1 GCA_013152695.1 Chloroflexota bacterium
ACTAAGGCCCAGGTTTTGTCGGCCAACCAGGCCGGCGGATCGCCGACATGCAAAAAATGACTGAGCACATAATTGAGAATGCCAAAACGGGTGGCAAAGATCCAGTTCCACACCATGGCTACGGCGACCATCGCCGTGATGTAGGGCATAAAAAAGAGGCCGCGGAAAAAAGCAATGCCCTTGAGCTTCTGATTGACCATCATCGCCATGAGCAGAGCCAGAACCATGACGCCAGGAACAAAAATAACGGTAAAGAGAAGCGTATTTTTCGAGACCAACCAAAAAACTTCGGAGCTGATCGCCTCGCTATAATTACTCAAACCCAAAAAGACTGGTGGCGTTTGGATGTTCCAGCGGGCAAAACTGGCGCCGATAGCAACGATCACTGGACCGAGGCGGAACACCAGCAAGCCAATGAGCATAGGGAGAATAAACAGGTAGGGGCTCCATTTATTGTGTTTCATAGAAAACCGTCCGTAGTGTGTAAAGCGTGTCGCGTCTGTGGTTCGACGCAACACGCTTTACACTTCGAGCTAAGCCTTAGGGATAGTAGCGTTCCAGAACGCTGTTGGCATGTTTGGTGGCATTAGCAATGGCAGTCTCGAGATCGGTAACGCCATTGAAGACATCACCCAACTGCCCTTCGAGACCAGCGCCGTCGGTGTAGCCGCGCCATTCACCCCAACCGGGCGTAAAGCTGGTAGGACCGGTGTAGTTGGCCCATTCGAGCAAGAAACCTTTGTTATCAGGCTGCTTGTCTTTTTCGAGGAATTCTTCGGAGAGGGCCACAGGTTTGTAAATGGGGATCTTGCCACCGAAGGTCAAATCGATGGTGCGATCAGGGCCTGTCATGAAATTGATGAACTTCCAGGCTTCGTCGGGATAGGGGCAACTGGCGGCAATGGCCATGCTATCGGGCCAACCATAGGCCTGATCGGTCTCGGCCTTGGGACCGCGCGGCACGGGGGCGATGCCCCATTTGAAGGAATCGCCGATCGTTTCGCGATTACCGTTGATGTTCCAGGCGCCATCAACCCACATAGCCGCCATCCCCAGGGGGAAGACATCCTGCTGGCGAATACCTTCCATCTCTTTGGGCTCGGGGGCAACACCATATTCGTGAATAAGGCTGTCGAGGAAAGCGAGGGTCTCAATGGCGTTGGCATCGGGGGCGAAGCGGGTTTTGTTCTCGTTCAAGAGGCTACCATTATTTTGGTAAATCCAGGATTCGATGTGCGCATAACGGCCGTAGAACCAAAAACCGTACTGGTCGATCATACCATCGCTATCCTTGTCTACCGTTAGCTTCTTTGCTGCATCCAGGAATTGATCCCAGGTCCAACCCTGTTCGGGATAGGGGACGCCGGCAGCGTCGAAGGCATCTTTGTTGTAGAACAGAACCGTCTCCACAAAGGCGAAGGGGAAGGCGTACATGTCGCCGCTGTTCTTATCGCGGGTGACATCAAACACCCCTGTAAAATAATCTTCGGGGTTGATATCGGCATCCACATAATCCTGAATATTATAAAGAAGACCGTCACTGATCCATTGATCGACAAAGCCTGCACTCATGTTGAAGACACAAGGAAGATCGTTGGCGGCGGAAAGCGCGCCCAGTTTGGTCCAGTAATCAGGAGTGCCGACTGTTTCCAGATCGATTGTAATGTTAGGATTGGCAGCCATGAATTTATCGACCATTAGCTGCTCTTTTTCTTCGAAAGAAGGATCCCACATGAAATAACGCATGGAGATCTTTTCTGCGGGCTGTTCCGCTGCTGGCGCTTCGGCTTCGGCTGCAGGCGCAGCTTCCTCTTGGGCTGGGGCGGTAGGTTCAGGAGCTGCCGGTGCTTGCGCGGGAACGGCACAGGCTCCTAATAGCATAACCGCAACCAGGAGAATACCAACAAGTGTAAATTTCTTCAGGGTCATTTTACTACTCCATCAATGATTGTTGAGTGAAAACCAGATTCTCGATACGTGTACGATAATGTTTTAGTATGGCAGATGCACCTCCTTTTTATAATACGGGTTCGTAACATTGAACAATTTCATCCATAACTAAAACGCCAACACCCTTTAATCCGGCGCTGCGTCCCAGGGATGAACGAAGCATTTTTATCGATGGTAAATAATGTGAAAGAGCTCGTTTGCCAACAACTGCGCGAACCAAATGCAAAAAATAGTCCCCTTCACCAAATAGCTCACCATCAAAAACGATTATTTCAGGATTGAGTAGATTGATGACATTGGCCACGGCAATGCCAATCCATTCTGCAGCCTCATCGATAACATTTCGACAAAGACCGTCACCCTGTTCGGCCGCAGCGAGAATGGCAGAAACAGACAGTTCGTTCGCAATTTCCCCAGACAAAGACTCAACCAACTGGCTCCGCGCCTGGCGCACCTGATTCACGATCCTCTCACTGTTGACCAGGGCCGAGAGGCAACCACGATTGCCGCAATGGCAGAGTGGGCCATCTCGCTGTAGGGTGATGTGCCCTATTTCACCGGCGCTGATACGCCCATGGGGGTATATCTTCCCATCCATGACGATACCGGCACCAACGCCATAACCAACGCTGAGATAAACCAGACTACGGCATCCTCGTCCTACTCCGAAATAATACTCTCCCAAGGCAGCGACATCTTCACTGTTATAAACCAGAACGGGTATACCCAACCAGCTTTGCAAAGAGGCGGCAATTGCTAAATCACGTACATCGATGTTGGCAAAAATCAATTCCCCTGTTTCGGCATTGACCAGTCCCGGAACACTGACACCGATTGCCCGTACATGCTCTTTCTCTACGCCAGAGGAGAGCAACAAGGCCTCGATGATCTCCCGGATAGCGGAGAGAAGTTCTTGATTCCCGCGAGGATTACGCTGTTCTTTTATCTCGATGAGGACATTGCCTTTGAGGTCCAGCACCGCAGCGCGAAGAATACGCTGCGGCAGGACACTGGAAATATCGACACTGATCACCTGCCCTCCCTGCGGATTGATCCCCAGCATAACCGGCGGACGCCCTCCAGATGATATGCCAAATCCCAACTCTTGGATCACTCTGCTTCTTTGCAGATAGCTTACTGCCGATGATACGGTGGCCGGACTCAGGTCGAGCCCGCGTGCGATTTCATAACGCGCGATTGGTTCATGTTGACGAATAAACCTCAGAACCGCCGCGCGATTTTTCTGCTGAAGGGAGTGTAGGTGCCTAGCACGCATGAATTGAGTCAGATTACTTTGTTTTTTGATAAAAAAAAGCCTGCTGTCATTGTACAGAAAAATGGTAGGGGTGTCAACTGGGAAAATTTGGGGTGACATTGTATCAA
>JAADFV010000350.1 GCA_013152695.1 Chloroflexota bacterium
TGCCCCTGCGGATCGAGCTGTGGGGGGATGAGATCGATAGTATGCGCCACTTCGATCCCTCGACCCAACGCAGTCTGAGTGGTTCGATGCGGGAACATGTCTTGATTGCTCCGGGCAGCGAAGCACTTCTCGACCGCGGTCGTGAAGCCGCACGCGCTATACAGAATCTGGATATCAACCACTGCCATCCCCCCGCCCAGTTCGAATTAGAGCGAGACAGTGATCATCTTGCCTCAGGAACGGCTTTTCGGGGGATGGAGTTTTATCTGCCTTATCTCTTCAACAAACAGGCAACATTACTCGACTATCTCCCCGATTCAGCCCTTCTCCTCATCGATGCTGCCGCCGATGTAGCCGCCATGGCTCTCGACTTGGAAGGGCAGGCGAAGCAGATCAAAGAGGACCTGAGCAAACGTGGTGATCTGCCCGCGGATTTCCGCTCCTCGTATGTTGTCTGGCAGACGCCCTCAGCTGAAGAGGATGCAGCATCGAGTGGAGAGCGGAGTATTCGTTCCCGTCTGGAATCATTGCAAGCGGTCGTATTGGGGCAGGGTAAGCTCGATGGCCATACCACCAGTGTGGGTTCGCCCCTGGGCCGACTTTTCCATGTCGGCCCGCGCTGGGGAGGACAACTCAAGCGCGTTTTACAGCAAACACAAGCATTGGCACAGGGACAAAGCCGTGTCGTACTTGTTACCCGCCAGGCTGTGCGTTTGGCCGATCTCTATCAAGAGCAAGGGACGGTGATAGGGGTCCAACATGAACTGAGGCAGATACCGTCGGCTGGAAGCATTAGCCTCATTCAGGGTCAGTTCGATGAAGGCTGGCGTTTCACCTATCACGACCAAACCCTCGCCTTCTTCACTGATGCCGAGATCTTTGGGTGGGGGAAAGCGCGCAGGCGCCGCAGCCGACGACCACGTGCGGCTGCCCCCGAATCCTTCTTTGCCGACATTCATCCCGGTGACTATGTTGTGCACATCGAGCACGGCATTGGTCGCTTTGTGGGACTCACGAAAATCGAAATCGACGGTGTAAAGCGTGATTACTTGCACGTCGATTACGCTCAGTCTGACAAACTGTACGTGCCCGTGCACCAGGCAGACCGCCTGGCACGCTATGTCGGGCCTGGCGAGGCAAAGCCACGGCTAAATCGCCTGGGAACGGCGGAGTGGGGGCAGATGAAAGCCAGGGCCAAAAAGGCCGTAGCGGAAATCGCCGAGGACCTGCTGATCCTTTATGCCTAACGTGAGGCAAGGCCAGGCCATGCCTTCGGCCCCGATACCGAATGGCAACGAGAATTGGAGGCATCTTTCCCTTACATCGAAACTGAAGATCAGCTGGTAGCCATCGAGGCAGTGAAAGAAGACATGGAAAGAGCACGCCCCATGGACCGGCTTATTTGCGGCGACGTGGGCTATGGTAAGACCGAAGTTGCACTGCGTGCCGCCTTCAAGGCGATCATGGATGGTCGTCAGGTGGCGGTGTTGGCCCCCACCACCGTGCTCGTGCAGCAGCATTTCAAGACCTTTCAGGAGCGTTTACGCGCATTTCCCGTGGAAGTGCACATGTTATCCCGTTTTCGCACGCTCAAACAACAGAAAGAAACACTGGAAGGGCTGAGACTGGGGTCGGTGGACGTGGTCATCGGTACGCATCGCCTACTTTCGAAGGATGTCGAATTCAAGAATCTGGGCTTGCTTATCATCGATGAGGAACAACGATTTGGTGTACGGCACAAAGAACGCATCAAGCAACTGCGCAGCCAGATCGATGTCCTCACCCTCACAGCCACTCCCATCCCACGCACCCTCTACATGAGCCTGACCGGAGTGCGCGACCTCAGCACCATCGATACTCCCCCCGAAGAGCGCTTGCCCGTGCAAACGGCAGTGCATTTCTACGATGAAACGCTAATCCGCAATGCCATTCTGCGCGAACTCGATCGCAACGGCCAGGTTTACTTTGTCCATAACCGGGTACGAGGCATCGAGCAGATCGCCAATCGTATCCGCAAGCTCGTTCCCGAGGCTGCGGTGGCGGTGGGGCACGGGCAAATGCCGGAGCGAGCTCTGGAAAAGACGATGCTTGCTTTTGCTGCGGGCGAGTTCGATGTTCTGGTCTGTACCACCATCATCGAAAGCGGCCTCGATATCCCTAATGCCAACACCATCATCATCAATCGGGCCGACATGTTTGGCCTGGCCCAGTTGTACCAATTACGGGGCCGGGTAGGGCGTGGAGCTCAGCGTGCTTACGCCTATCTGCTGTATGACAAGCACAAACCGATCTCAGAGGAGGCCCGCCGTCGCCTGGAGGCCATCCAGGAAGCCAGCGAATTAGGCGCCGGTTTCCGTATTGCCATGCATGATTTGGAAATCCGCGGCGCCGGTGAACTCTTGGGCGCGCGCCAGCATGGACATATTGCCGCTGTCGGCTTTGATTTGTATGTACGACTGTTGGCGCAAGCTGTGGAGGAATTACGTGAGCAGGGCAAGCTCCCTGCCAGTGCTTTCGACACTGTTATCCTGGCAGAACCACTGGCACCGACCGTCCAGCTTGATCTGCCGTTGGTGGCAGGTTTGCCCTACGATTACGTAACGGATGACGCCTTACGCTTGCAGCTTTATCGTCGCGTCGCCAGCCTGAATACGCCGGGAGAGCTGGATGAAATGGCGCAGGAGCTCAAGGATCGTTTTGGCCCTCCCCCACAAGAAGTGGAAAATCTTCTATTTCAGATCAAGGTGAAGATGCTGAGTGCGCGCGCCGGGGTCAGTGTCATTGGCCGGGATCATGACCAGTTGGTGGTACGCAGTGCTGCCGTGAGCAGGCTCGATCGCAAACACTTGCAGCACCAATTGGGTGAAAGTGTTCGTATAAGTGCAGACGCTTTATGGATTCCGATCGATGCCGAAGGGCAATGGCAGAAGCGGCTTCTGCAGGGGCTGGATATCCTTTCGGCTGGTACCTAACCCGGATAAGCCGGAACCAAGAAGACTTTAACGCAAGGACGCGGAGAGGCAAAGAAGAAAAAACTCTTGGCGTCTCCGCTCCACTGCGTTAAACATTTTCTGGCCCTGTGGGCTAAAAATGAACTGTTACGGTATTAATCCCTCATTTTGTGGGATAATGTGGGAAAGTGTGGGATATCTGAGGGATATTTGTACACGAAGCCAATCCTTTTTGCAAAATACTCTGGAAACTGTCGAGGCCAAGTGCAAATGCAGAAGTGTAGTTGGATTCAAAAACACAATGTGTCACCCTGAACGAGTCGAATGCACAACTGACATGAACACAAAACACTAGTGAAGGGTCTAACGGTTAATAAAT
>JAADFV010000351.1 GCA_013152695.1 Chloroflexota bacterium
CGAAGTTTTGGCGAAACAACCTCGCCCCCAGGGTAATCGCCTTAGTATCGTCACCAACGCGGGCGGGCCCGGCGTCCTTGCCACTGATGCTCTCGTCTCTGGAGGCGGCAAACTTGCTCCCATCAGCGACGAGACCATGGCTCAGCTCAACAAGCTTCTTCCTGCCGCCTGGAGCCATAACAATCCCATCGATGTCCTCGGTGATGCGGATCCGGTGCGCTATGCCGATACCCTCGATCTACTTGCCGATGACCCCAACTCCGACGCCTTGCTCGTCATCCTCACGCCCCAGGCCATGACCGATCCTACAGAAACGGCGGCAGAACTGGCCCGGCGTGTGCAGACGCACGAAACTAACAAGCCGGTATTGGCCAGTTGGATGGGTGGTGATTTGATTCAGGCCGGGGAACGGATCCTCAATCAAGCAGAGATTCCTACCTATCCTTATCCCGATACGGCTGCTCGCGTCTTCAATTACATGTGGCGTTACAGCGAAAACCTCAAAGCCCTGTACGAGACCCCCATTCTCTCCACTAATCCCAGCAAGTACGAACAATACCGCATCAAAGCGCAAGGCGTGATCGAAAAAGCGCGGGCTGCGGGCCGCACCATCCTCACCGAATACGAGTCCAAGCAAATTTTGTCCTACTACGGCATACCCACCGTAGAGACGAGGATCGCTAGAACCCCAAAAGAAGCTGTAGATGCTGCTGAAAACATCGGTTATCCCGTTGTAGTCAAGCTTCATTCTCACACGATCACACATAAATCCGATGTGGGCGGGGTGCGTCTCAATCTCCAGGATGCTGTCGCCGTGGAATTTGCTTTCGACGAGATGAAGCAGGCCGTCAGTGCGCGCTTCAGCCCTTCCGATTTTCTTGGCGTCACCGTACAACCGATGTTGGATTTGAGTGAGGGCTATGAGCTTATCATCGGCAGTAGCCAGGACCGGCAATTTGGTCCTGTGATTCTGTTCGGCACCGGCGGCATCATGGTAGAAGTGTACAAAGACAGCTCCCTCGCCTTACCGCCGCTTAACACCACCCTGGCACGGCGTATGATGGAACGCACCAAGATCTATCAGGCGCTCAAAGGTGTACGGGGCCGCGAAGGTGTCGATTTGGTCGAGCTGGAAAAATTGATGGCGCGCTTTAGCCAGTTGGTCGTCGAGCAATCCTGGATCAAGGAAATCGATATCAACCCCTTACTGGCTTCATCTACCCGACTCATTGCTCTCGATGCTCGCATTCTCTTGCATGATCCCGACACCGATCCCAGCCAGCTTCCTCGCCCCGCCATCCGCCCGTATCCTACGGAATACATCAGCTCCTGGCACAATCCTGTCACCGATCTCGACCTGATCTTCCGTCCCATTCGGCCCGAAGATGAACCGCTCATGGTGGAATTCCACCGTCATCTTTCCGAAGAAACTGTACGCATGCGTTACGACCAGCCCCTCGACCTGAAAGAACGTGTCGCGCACGAGCGCCTGGCGCAGGTCTGTTTTGCCGATTTCGAACGGCAGTTTGTCCTTGTCGCCGAACGTCCTCATGACGACAATCAAGGCGAGATTGTCGCTGTAGCCCGGCTCAGCAAGATTCCCGGCACTGATGATGCCACCTTCGGCATGCTCGTGCGGGATGAGTGTCAGGGCACGGGATTGGGGACGGCACTCCTTACCCGTCTCCTCGAAATCGGCAAGCGAGAAGGCGTTGGCGAGGTTACAGCCACCTTCCGTGCGGAAAATGAAGCCATGAAGCGTATCACAACCAAGCTCGGGTTCAAGCTCAGCGAGGCTCCTCAGCCGGGAATGATCATCGCCACCATGCGTCTGGCCGAGGCGAAATTTGATTCGAAATAAGCGTTGTTCGCTTAGCTACCTCTTTCTCCAAACCTCCTCATTCTTACAGCTTTTTCCTGCTTCCAACCTCTCCTCTCCTCCAAAAACAAACCGCCGACTGAGTCACCCCAGTCGGCGGTTTGTTTCTTGTTGTAGGTCAGCCGGTTATTGGCCGAGCTGTTGCTCGATGATCTGTTCAAAAACCTCGTAAGGCTGGGCACCGCTGACAAAAACGCCATTGATAAAGAAGGCGGGTGTACCGGTGACTCCGGCGGCAATTCCCTCTTGCAGATCGGAGAAGATGTCGTTGGTAAACTGCTCGGCATCCAAGCAGGCATTGAACTTATCCGTATCCAGGCCTAATTCTTCGGCAAAAGTCTTGAATACGGTGTTGGCATCACTATTACCCGACCAGCGGGACTGTTCTGTGAAAAGCCTGTCGTGCATGGGCCAGTATTCCTCTTGCTGACCGGCGCAATGGGCGGCATTGGCCGCAGCCACAGCCTGAGGATGGATGCTCGTCAAGGGAAAGTCTTTGAAAACATAGCGCACTTTACCCGTATCGACGTATTTTTCCATCAGTTTGGGGTATGTTTGCAGGAAATGACGCTGGCAGAAGGGGCACTGGTAGTCACTAAATTCGACTATGGTAATGGGGGCATCTGGATCGCCCTTGACACTGACGGTTTCGACGGCAAAGTCGGTGTCGGGTGTGGCTGTAGGTGTGACGGTGGCAACGTTTTCGGGCAATGTACCAGATTCTGCCTGCTGTACGAGGGCATCGATAATCTGGCCAAACTGGTCAGCGGAAACGGCTCCGTTGATGATGTGACCATTGATAATGAAGTTCGGTGTGCCGCGCACACCAAACCGCCGTCCTTCTTGATAATCGGTTACGATTAAATCGCGAGTGTCCTGGTTGTCAAGACAATTGGCAAAGGACTCGGCATCGACGCCGATGTCAGAGGCGGCAGCTTTCAGATTGCTCAGGGTGTCACCAGAACGCCACTCGCCCACGTTGGCATAAAGCCAATCATGCATCGCCCAAAACTGGCCTTGCAAACCGGCACATTGGGCAGCCACGCTGGCCATAACAGCGGCATCACCACCGATGACGGGAAATTCTTTGTAAACGAACTGGAGTTTACCGGTTTTGATGTACGCTTCATCCAGAAGCGGAAGCACTTCCTGCTGGAAGCGCCCACAGTACGGTCAGGTGTAATCACCCCATTCGTACATCACTACCGGTGCATCGGTGGCGCCACGGCTGCTGGCAGGCCGCGCTTCGGGATTGAAGTTCTTGACCACAGGGGGCAGGATAACTTGCGGCCCCGCCTCTGGGGTGGTGGCGGGAGCAGACAGAGTGGGGGCGGGAGCAGCAGTCACAGCAGGAGAAGGCGTTTGGGGTTCGTTTGGGGCCGGTGTGTCGGGAAGTGGGGTTGAGGCTGTCGTTACCTCAAGAGTGGCGACGGCTGCCTCGATAGTAGCCTGCTGATCCGCTGTCTCTTGGGGAGGTGAGGCGCAGGCTGCGAGGGTAAGGAGGAGAACTGGGATGAGGAGGAGATACTTTTTCATACGGAAGGAGAAGTGTGTGTGGGTGGGAATGAAAGAGAGATGGTACGGTTGGGGGATACGTTTTTCGGGGGCTGCGTATCATTTCGCCATAGTTTGCTTTAAGACACGTTCCCATTCGGACTGGCGCAGGGCGCCAATAGCCCTGTAGTCTATCACACCCTGGCGATCAAGCAAGAAACTGGTAGGCAGGCCAAAAACACGGTACTGGTGGTTGACCTGTAATTTTTCGTCCAAGGCGATGGGAAACGTGATCTGCAGGGCATCGACAAACGACTGAATCTTGAGTGTTGATTCGCCGACATTGATGCCAACAACGACAAAGCCCTGATCCTGATACTGCAGGTAGCTTTCCATAAGTAAGGGCATTTCTTTTTGACAGGGGCCGCACCATGTTGCCCAGAAGTTGAGCAATACAACCTGTCCCCGTAAGTCAGCCAGACGCAAGGTATCGCCACTTAATGTTCGTAGAGTAAAATCCGGGGCAATATTGCCTACGAGTAGACCGATAATCGGTGCCGGAGGGGCAAGCACAGTAACTTTGTGCTCTTGCTTTTTCTCGGCCAGCCAGTTCTGCCGCTGCTCCGCCCGTGAGGAAGGGGCAACATTGGCGAGAACGACATCTTCCA
>JAADFV010000352.1:0-688 GCA_013152695.1 Chloroflexota bacterium
ACAGATGGCTTTTTTCGCCCACAATGTTTGGGAGGTTGGTGCACTGCCTCAATGGCATCGCAACGCCCTCACAGGACAGACAGCTCCTGCTAACCTGCACTGGAGTCAGATCCCAGATTTCGGGTTTGGTGACATCAAAGCGATCTGGGAACCCAGCCGTTTTGGCTTTGCTTACGCCCTGGCGCGATCCTATTGGCGCACCGGCGATGAGCGCCACGCCGAATCGTTCTGGCAGCTTGTGGAAGACTGGCGAGAGCACAATCCCCCCAATCAGGGGCCCAACTGGAAGTGCGGGCAGGAGACTGCCTTTCGGATCATGGCCTGGGTTTTCGGTCTCTATGGTTTTTTGACCGCCCCGGCTACTACTGCGGAACGGGTGGCAGCTCTCGCCCAAATGATCGCCGTCTCTGCTCACCGTATCGAGGCCAATCTGGATTACGCTCTCAGCCAGCGCAACAACCACGGCATCAGTGAGGGGTTGGGGTTATGGACGGTCGGGCTCTTGTTCCCTGAATTTCGTCGGGCTGAAGCCTGGCGTGAAAAGGGCCGACAGGTGTTGGAACGCCTGGGACAAGAGCTGATCTATGACGATGGTTCCTTTGTGCAGCATTCGGTCAACTACCATCGCCTGATGCTCCACGATTATATCTGGGCCATTCACCTGGGTGATTTGAATGAACAGCTCTTA
>JAADFV010000352.1:712-4815 GCA_013152695.1 Chloroflexota bacterium
AAAAGCGACTGAGTTCTTGTATCAGATTCAGGATACTAAGACAGGCCAGGTTCCATATTACGGCCAAAATGATGGCGCTTTGATTCTTCCTCTGAACAATTGCGATTATCAGGATTTTCGGCCGGTCGTGCAGGTCGGTTATTATCTGGCCACAGGCAAACGCTGCTACGCATCGGGGCCATGGGATGAGGACTTGCTGTGGTTGTTCGGCCCTGAAGCCCTCCAGGCTGAGGTTGCGTCGCTCGCCCGGAGCGATTTTCGAGCCGATGCCGGCGGCTACTATACGTTGCGCTCGCAGAACGGCTTCGTCTTTGTTCGTTGTGCCACCCATAAGGATCGTCCTGGACAGGCGGACATGCTGCATGTGGATCTGTGGTGGCAAGGGCTAAACATCGCCCTGGATGCTGGAACCTACAGCTACAACGCTCCCGCACCCTGGGACAATCCTCTGGCCCACACCCGGTATCACAACACGGTCACCGTGGATGATGTAGACCAAATGGATCGTGTTGGCAGATTTCTGTGGCTGCCCTGGTTACGGAGTCAAGTGTCGTTCATGCATCGTTCGGCTTTTGGCGCACTGGCCTACTGGGAAGGGGTCCACGATGGTTACCGGCGCCTTCCTGATCCCGTGATCCACCGTCGCGGTGTGCTCTACGTTGCTGACGATGCCTGGTTGGTGTTGGATTACTTGCAGGGCCAAGACGAACATGATTTCCGGCTGCACTGGCTTTTTCCCGATTGGCCCAATGAATGGCGGCACGATGCCGGGGAGTTCACTCTGCAAACGCCACGTGGGGCCTACCATGTGTATGTAACCACAACCTCGGCGTCCAGACAATGGTCACTCGTCCGTGCGGAAGAAAGCACTCCCAGAGGCTGGCGAGCACCTTATTATAGCTATCGGGAACCGGCACTTTCACTGATGCTTGGTGTTCATGCGCATACAACCCTTTTTGCAACCTTTTTTGTCCCCACGCCGGGTCGGGTGGAACTGGGCGCGCAGGAAATCCAACTCATCACGGCTGATTGGCAGGTTACGGCCCAGCTCTTGCCCGAAGATCAGGGGGTCTTACTTGGCTCCATCAGGTTGACCGGGAATCGACACGATATTTTGGAAACACGTTAATGCATGTGCTCTTGATTCATCAGGTTTTTGTATCACCCCGGGAAGCGGGAGGAACCCGCCACTTTGAGTTTGCCCGCTATGTCGTGCAGCGTGGACATCGCTTCACCATAGTAGCCAGCAATCTTAGCTATTTGACCGGCTCACAAGTGGTCGCTCGTAAAGGTTTAGTAATCGCACAGGAGATCGAGGGCGTGCATGTTCTGCGGGCGTACACCTATCCTTCTCTACATCGCAGTTTCATATGGCGGGTTGTGAGTTTTTTGAGCTTCATGTTGACGTCAGTTCTGGCTGCCCTGCGAGCAGGGAAGGTGGACCTAGTCATGGGCACCTCGCCCCCCATCTTTCAGGCGCTGTCGGCCTGGTTTGTGGCCTTTCTACGTCGACGGCCCTTTTTGCTGGAAGTGCGTGATCTGTGGCCCGCCTTTGCCATTGACATCGGTATCCTGCGCAATCCCCTGTTGATTCAACTGTCGCGTTGGCTCGAATCCTTTCTCTATGCGCAGGCCACACATATCGTCGTCAATTCTCCGGCGTATCGCGATTATCTCACAAAAAAGGGAGTGGCCGCAGCTAAGATTACCCTCATTCCCAATGGTGTTGATCCTGCCATGTTTGACCCGCAGGCTGATGGCTCAGAGCTCAGACAACAGTGGGGATTGGATGGCAAGTTTGTCGTTACTTATGCGGGCGCGTTGGGTCTGGCTAATGATATCCCGACCATTTTGCGCGCCGCCGATCACCTGCGCGGCCAAGACAGCATACATTTCTTATTGGTGGGAGATGGGAAAGAACGGGCGAATTTGGAGGCGTTGGCCACGAAACTGAACCTGCCCAATGTCACATTTCTTGGTGCCAGGCCCAAATCTGAGATTCCTGGCATTTTGGCGGCTTCGGATGCCTGTCTTGCCACGCTGCAAGACATTCCCATGTTTCGCACTACCTATCCCAACAAGGTTTTTGACTATATGGCCGCCGGACGTCCCACCATTCTCGCCATCGACGGCGTTATCAGGCAAGTGGTGGAGGACGCCGTCGCGGGCGTCTTCGTTCCCCCAGGCGATGATGCGGCCCTGGCAGGAGCCATTGCCCAACTCGCCGATAATCCGGAGGCCGCGCAGGTGATGGGTGAACGAGGGCGGGCTCGTGTCGTCGAGCATTTTAATCGAGCAGGCCAAGCCGAGGCGTTCATGCATCTGTTGGAAGGAATGAGTCGCTCATAAACGAGGTGCGTACGTGCTAGAAGGCCTATCAGGTGTTGTGAGATACGTACCAGCGGTTCAGCAAGGAATCTGGAGAAACCACTCGCATGGAACGCTGGTACTGCCTCCTACGACTGTAACGATTAGTTCGTCTGGTTAGACAAACGTTCTCCGCCTCGAAACGCGTCAGACATCCTCGTCTCACGCCTGGAAGGGCTGTTGCAATTAGCAATCAGCCATTAAGATTGCTGTGATGTGTCCCAGCAATTCCAAATATAGTGCAGGCGGGATAAAATAGAGAGAGTAGCCCCAACGAACGTTAGCAAAAGGAGGCAGCAGTGGGAAAAGGGTTGAAGTTCAAGGAGATGTTGAAGATGGTAGAGGGGGCTTTGGAGGAGATTCCCGAGCATCGGAAGGGACAGAACAAGCAGTACGAGATTAAAGATGCGGGGTTGGGAGCTTTTTCAGTTTTTTATCTGCAAGCACCATCATTTTTATCGTGGCAGCAAGACATGGAGAGGAAGAGGGGGAAGAACAATGCGCGGAATCTGTTTGGCATCACCCGGATAGCGAGTGACGAGCAGATCAAGAACGTGCTAGACCCGGTGGCAGAAAAGGGCGTGGGCAAGGTGATATGGCAGATTTACCATGCCTTGGATGAGCGAGGACAGTTGCAGGACTATGAGGGGGTGGGGGGAACCCAGACGATCAGTCTGGATGGGACGCAACATCATTCATCGCAGAAGATACATTGTGAGCAATGTCGGGTGACGGTTCGGGGGGAGAAAGCCTTGTATGAGCATCAAGTGCTGATGGCGGTGCTGAGTGCGCCCGGGCAAAAACATGTGATTTGCCTGCAGCCAGAGTTCATCACGCCACAAGATGGCCATAAGAAACAAGATTGTGAACAGGCAGCGATCAAACGGTGGGTGCAAGGACATGCCCAGGAGTTTAGGCCGTGGAGCGTAACCATACTCACCGACGACTTGCATTGCCACCAACCCACATGTGAGTTGTTCATCCAACAGGAGATGTACTTCATTCTCACATGTAAAGAGGACTCACACACCACATTGTACGAAGAATTGGCCTTATTGGGGCACGTCGAGGGGGCCATAGGCACAAAAACCATCAGCAAGTGGAATGGGCGGCATCGTGAGCAATGGGTCTATCGCTGGGCGGAAAGCTTACCTTTGCGCCGTGGAAAAGACGCTCTATTGATAAATTGGTGCGAATTGACCATCCTCAATGAGGGCACCGGGGAGCGCCTGTATTACAACGCCTGGGCTACGAATCACAAAGTAGATGAGCGCACAGTAGCGGCTATCGCTGATAGTGGCCGCAGCCGTTGGAAAGTGGAAAATGAGGGCATCAATGTCCTCAAGAATCACGGCTACAACTTTAAGCACAACTACGGCCACGGTAAACAACATCTGGCCAACGTGCTCCTGTGCTTACTCCTCCTGGCCTTTCTCTTTCACACCGTCTTGCAGCTCGGCTGTGAAATGTATCAGGCTGTTCGGCGGGAGTTAGGCGCTCGTCGCAACTTCTTCAACGATTTACGCACCTTGACTCGTTACAACCTCTTTGACAGTTGGCAGCAATTGCTGACTTACATGTATCAGGGACTGGACCTCAGTCCTGGTTAGCTTTTCTTGACTCCTGCACTGATGAGATGCCTTCCGTTTTCAGAGTCGCATCTGTATGGACGCGTCCGCAGCACGAACAATTTCCTCCCATTGTCGCTTGAATGATGCTTTTGGCTTTTTCTGCGA
>JAADFV010000353.1 GCA_013152695.1 Chloroflexota bacterium
ACCTGGCAGGGACTCCAGGAGCTCAAACAAAAACACAGCAATCTCCTTGCCACCGTGCACACGGTAATTAGCCGCTTCAATGCCCACCGTTTCCTCGACATTTATGAGGGTCTACAGTTTTTACAGCCTGATAGTTACATCACCGAGGTGGCAGAAGAGCGTGTGGAGTTAGACACGATGGGGTGGAATATCACGCCTGATCCCGAGGTTTATGCTCCCCTTGCCGACTTTTTGAGCGAGCAGGCACACAAAGCCCATGCCCCCGGCTTTGCCCGTTTCACACAAGGCTTTCGCGCCCAATACTACCAGATCGCCAAACGCACACTGTTCGAACAACGTCAGATCATCGATTGCTACGCAGGTTGGGCCAGCGCCCAAATCGCGCCCAACGGCGATGTCTGGACGTGCTGTATTCGCGCCGAGTCCGTGGGCAATTTGCGCCAAACCAACTACGACATCCGTCCCATCTGGTTTAGTCCCGAAATGCAGGCCATGCGCCGGAGCATCGCCAACAAAGAATGTGCCTGTCCCATGGCCAATGCCACCTACACGAACATGCTCCTGCACCCCCCCACCGTAGCCAAAGTAGCAGCGGATTTGCTCCGGAAGTAGTGATAGATTGCCACTTTTCGTAGCTCAATAACACGATAACCCCATCTGCAAAGATAGATCGTTTTCGTCTACGTATCATGCGCCCGCCCACAGCTTGTCTGTCCACAGTAAAGAGATAGTTGACGAGCCAGCACTTCTAAACTTGGCATCCACAAGATGAGCTTATCCGGAGGAGTGAGGGTCTTCCCAGTGATGCCTTGGAGGACCGGAAGTGTACACTGCGAATGACCTTTACGAAGGCACATTTGAGTCGGTATTGCTCACCCTCATTATTATTTCTTTTCTTTTGTTTCGCTGCGACGTATTAGCGTCTCAAGTTCACGCAGTACCTCAATCAAGTTCGGTCGGTGGAAGCTAATCGTTGGGGCGGGAATACGATTACGTTTTATATTTGGGGGGATGTGTTTGTGATGTGGATATGATGATGCCAGTGTCGGATCATTGGGGTGAGGAAAATCATCATACCAATATAATCTTTGGTCTCCGTGATAAGCTTCATACCCATATGATACGATAAGCCCCTCTGCAAAATCTATTTCTTCTCGTAAGCGAAGCCGATAGCCATCAGTTAAGAAAATCTCTCCTTCGACAATCCCGATGTATTTGCTGATAGGCCAAACAGTTACAGTGGAAGACTCAATAGGAAACAGCAATGAAGCGAATCTGTTATAATTCGCCCATGAGCAAACTACGTACTTTCCTCGAAATGATTAAATTCGAGCATACTATCTTTGCTCTGCCCTTTGCCTACCTGGGCATGGTGTTAGCCTGGCAACATAGTGATGCTCTTGCTACCGTGGGAGTGGGGCGGATGGTGTGGCAATTTGTCTGGATTACAGTAGCTATGGCCGGCGCCCGCACCGCGGCCATGGCCTTCAATCGCGCCATCGATGCCGAAATCGACGCCCGCAACCCCCGCACGGCCAATCGCCCTATCCAACGCGGCCAGATCAGCCGGCAAGCAGTGTGGGCCGCCGGTATCCTGGCCTTACTAATCATGCTTATTGCCGCCTGGCAACTCAATAGCTTTGTCCTCAAACTTTCACCCCTGGCCGTATTGGGGCTGGTGGGTTATGCCTATAGCAAACGCTTCACCTGGTTATGCCATCTTTGGCTGGGCCTGGTGGATGGGGCGGCGGCGGCAGGCGCCTGGGCTGCGGTTACAGCCAGCTTCGATAGCGCCATTCCCTGGCTGCTGTGGGCGGCCGTAGCGGTGTGGATTGGCGGCTTCGACCTGATTTACGCCTGCCAGGATGTCGAAGTAGACCGCCGCGATGGCCTTTATTCGATTCCCGCCCGCTTTGGCATTGCTCCCGCCTTGCGTCTCGCCCAAATCGCCCATGTGTTCACCGTGCTCTTGCTGGCGGCAGTCGGTCTGGTAGCCGGTTTGGGCTGGTTTTACTGGTTGGGACTGCTGATCATGGCCGGTTTGCTGATCTACGAGCATTCTTTGGTCAAACCTGATGATCTCAGCAAGGTGAATCTGGCCTTTTTTACCATGAATGGTTACATTAGTGTTCTGGCCCTGCTCTCAACTTTGTTAGGGCTGTGGGTTTAGCCTCATATTCAGGTGTAACCGTATGAATAGGTCATTTTCCCCGGCCAAAACGAGGCGCGCCTTCCTCGATAACACTATCTCTGCCCGCCTGGCGCTCGCCATATTCCTTTTCGTTTTATACCTGATTACGGGCGCGGGCGCGTTTCACATCATCGACGAAGTCTCGCTTTACAGTGCCACCGAAAACCTGGCACGGCGCGGCGCCTGGAACACCGACCAAATCGCCTGGAGCCAGTGGGTGAATTCGCCTGCGGAAGTGCTGGGCGATTGGGGGCATAATGGTCATGTGTACAGCAAAAAAGGCCCGGCCCCGATCCTCGCCTTTTTGCCTTTACGATACCTGGCCGGATTCATTCCCGGTGTGGGTTTGCTGCAGGTGACTTTTCTCAGCAACGCTCTCATCACCATCCTTACAGCCCTGTTTCTTTGGGCGATTGTCCGACGCCTGGGCTATGACGAAGGTCTGGCGGCGGCAGCGGCCTTGATTTTCGGCGTGGGTACCCTCGCCTGGCCCTATGCCACCCACCTTTTTGGAGAACCGCTCTCGGCCCTTGCCCTAACCGTCTCCCTGTGGGCGATTATTGCCTTTCGACAAGAGGAAAAAAGCCGGTATTTGACGGCTTTAGGGGTGGGTTTAAGCATTGCCGTGGCCAGCAGTGCCGCCTACAGCCTTTTTGTGCCGATGTTTATCCTGCGCTGGTGGCAGATCGAACGTCAACAGGGACGGCGATTGCCCTCAAAAAAACACGTTTGGGCCCTGCTGATACCCCTCCTGCTCTGTGCCCTGGGATTGTTCCTCTACAACATCGAACGTTTTGGCCATGTATGGACGACGGGATACCATTTTGGTAGCGGTGAAGGATTTAGTTCCCCCCTCCTCAGTGGCCTCTACGGCCTTCTCTTCAGTCCCTATCGCGGCATTTTTTATCACCAACCCCTGACCTTGCTTGCTTTGGCCGGCTTGCCCCTGTTTTGGCGACGGCACCGGCACGAAGCCTTGCTCACCATGAGCGTTAGCCTGCTCTTGCTGCTGGTTTTCGCCAAATGGTGGATATGGTGGGGTGGTTTTGCCTGGGGCCCCCGTTTTCTTATGCCCCTCGCGCCCTATCTTGTTTTGTGGATGCTG
>JAADFV010000354.1 GCA_013152695.1 Chloroflexota bacterium
GATGAAAACGCTGGAAGTCACCAAGTCTCCTTCGTCCTCCTTGTAGTATCCTCATGCCAACCGGTGGTGCGGCATCGCTAAGCGTCGGTAGAGTTTGTTGGATGGCACCATGTTCGAGGGCGGCACGGATCATGCCAATGACACGCTCCCGGTCTTCTTCGGAATGCACGAAGTCGATATCATTCGTGTCAATAATCAACACCGGCGCCTTGGCATACTGGTTGAAAAACGACTCGTAGGCCTGGCGGAGGGCATCGATGTAGGCCGGATCCATATTGCGCTCATAAAAACGGTCCCGGTAGGCGATACGTTGCATCAAAACATCGGTACTGGCCCGCAAATAGACCACGAGATCGGGTACAGGAATTTGCGCGCCGAGGATGGTCTGCACGCGGTCATACATCGCCAGCTCGTCATTTTCCAGGTTCAGGTGCGCGAAAAGTTTATCCTTGTCGAAAATATAGTCGCTGATGAGGCGGCTTTGTGCCAGAGTTTGGGGAATGACCTTGTACTGCTGGTGGTAACGACTGATCAAAAAGAACATCTGCGTCTGGAAAGCATAGCGCTTCCGGTCAGCATAAAAATCACTGAGGAATGGATTCTCCTCGAAAACTTCGAGCAGTACTTCTGCTTCGAGCTCTGGCGCCAGCATGCGGGCAAGTGTGGTTTTTCCGACGCCGATGACGCCTTCGATTGCGATGTATTCGTTATAGCCCATGGTGGTTCATGTCGGGGGGGAGAGGATGGGTGGATACAGGACAATAATCGCTTTTCAGCTTACACCTCTCTACCCCAAAATGTCAATGCTGAAACCCAAATAACATCCCATACGTAAAACATGCTAGAATAGGTTGACATGTACCCCTCTTGACCGTTAGCGTCAATCGTCAATTTCAAAGAAATCTGTCGTCGTCGCAAGGAACCACCTGTGGCCAAACATGCACCCGATCCGGCCGAGAGGCACTGGATCGCTGGCGCCAAAGCTGGCAATCAGCAAGATTTTGCCCGCCTAATTCAAGCGTATCAAACTGCTGTCTACAACTTGTGTTATCGCATGCTCGGACAACGAGAGGATGCTGAAGACGCCACGCAAGAAACGTTTCTGCGCGCCTACATGCACCTTCACCGCTATGATGCCAACCGGCGTTTTCTCAACTGGATTCTCACCATCGCCTCCAATCTGTGCATCGACCGTCTGCGAAAAAGACGCATCACCTGGCTGGATCTTGATGATATTCCCTTTTACGAATCAACACCATCCCATCTCCCCCGCCCCGAAAAGGTAACGATGCAGCAACAAGAGCGCCTGGATATCCAGGCCTGGCTGAACAAACTTCCCCCCGACTATCGCGTCCCCCTCATCCTTCTTTATTGGTATGATTTCTCGTATGCCGAAATCGCCGATACCATGCAACTTTCTATTCCCGCCGTGAAGTCCCGTCTACACCGGGCTCGCAAAAAACTTGCTGCCCTGATGCTACAACAGCAGGAAGTGGCGGGGCTAAACCCATCTTCTCCCGTACAAAAGGTAATGGCATGACCGAATGCGAAGACATCCTGTCCTCCCTTTCCCACACACTCGACCAGCCGCATCTCTCTCGTCCCGCGGATAAGGATCTAGAGCAGCTCATCCCCCGCGATTCCGGCTGCCGTCCGTTGGCCCAGGCTTTGATCGAAATCGATATGCATCTACGGGAAGCGCCCCTTGCCGCACCATCCCATGACCTTTCTGCCGCTATTCTCAAGAGTATCGCCCAACAGCCCAGCCATGACGGACGTCTTTTAGCGGCGATGTTCCTGCTCACCAGTTCCTTTGCCGTAGTTCCGACCGTCCTATTCGTCATCATTGCCCTCACTGCCATTCTCATCCGCATACGTCCCGCCACCATACAACTGATCGTACAGTTTTTCCTAGACCTGCTCCATAATTTTTATACCCTTTCCCTCATGTGGAACACCATGCAGACGATATTAAGCCCGTGGCTGTTGCCTTTCCTACTGTTTGCATTCAGTAGCATTTTTCTTACCTTGACTTTGATTGTGGTACGCCGCCTTTCCCTACAGCCGCAATTGCGCTAAACAATGATTGATAAGGAGGTCTTATGAAACCGCGCCGAAGTTGGTTATTACCCTTGCTCGTTGCCTTGCTGCTCCTTGTGCCTTGGGGAGTAAGCCACGCGCAAGGACCGGTCTACGGTGATAAAGTGATTGTAGGCGGTCAATTCACCCTGGAATCAGGAGCTATGGTACGGGGTGATGTCGTCGTCTTTGGCGGTGTTGCCAATTTGCAAAGTGATAGCCTTGTTACCGGAGATGTCGTCGTCATCGGTGGTCGTGCCAGTATTGACGGTACAATCGAAGGTGACATCGCCGTTATCGGTGGCCTCCTTTCCCTGGGCCCCAACGCAATCGTCGCCGGTGATGCCCTGGAGATTGGCGGCAAACTGGAGAAAGATCCCAGTGCGATTATTCATGGTAACATTGTGCACGGTTTTGAATTCGGGAATAAAGAAGTCGATGGTGTTGAAGTACCCCTGCCCCAAACATCTCCATTGCCCCCCCTCCCCGAAATAGCCCCCAACGCCACAGCGGGTGTGCAAAGTGCTGTAAGATGGTTCATGATTGTTTTTTTGAAAGGACTATCGGCTGTGGCAACGGCAGCCCTGTTAGCGGCGTTGGGTATTCTCCTGGTTCTTCTGGCGCCACAACCCACGCAACGCGTGCGCCAAACTGCACGTGAACGGCCCCTGGTTGCGATGGCAGTGGGCCTTTTAACCGTATTTCTCCTGATTCCTATTTTTGCTGTACTCCTCATTACCATCTGTCTCACCCCTTTGGCTTTGGGGCTGGCCTTTGTGCTATTCGTGGCTATGCTCATGGGCTGGTTGGCAGCAGGCTGGGAGCTGGGTGCCCGTATTGGACAGGCTCTGAAAATCGGGCCGATCTCTCCTGTTACCGAGGTCCTCGTCGGCGTGGTCATCCTTACCTTGCTTTGGCGCCTGCCTTTAGTCGTGCCTCTGTTAGGGGGCCTGATATCCTGGGGCGTCGGTTTGGTGGTCGGGAGTGTTGGTTTGGGTGCAGTGATCATGAGTCGCTTCGGTACCCAAGTATACCCACCATCACCAGAAGATGTCACCCTTGCCCCCTTGCTTCCAGATTCCTCCGAAGAATAATGAATTTCCCGCAGACACTGTATCACTTTAGTCGAGGCTGACAAAGTGCGACGTACCTCGGCAGGTGCGACGCACCTCAATCAATGAATTTTCATGCACTACCGACTAAACGACTA
>JAADFV010000355.1 GCA_013152695.1 Chloroflexota bacterium
AGACTCCTTATGAAAAATCTCGGTGCTCGTTTACCCTTCATCGCCAGAATTTGCCGATGCGCCTATCGTTTGCGTCCGGATGAAGGCGAAGCAATCCTCCAGCGAGGCGAAGTAGCGCTGCTCGCCGGAGGGGATGTGCTCGATCTGCACCAGCCACTCCCCGCCCGCGACGCTTCCCCCGACCTCAGGCTGCGGTTCGCGCCACAGGCGGATGAGAAATGAGGTGTAGTCGGGTTTGAATGCTGGCATTGTGGGTTTTCTGGCTCAGGGCCGCTCTCTCTTCCAGAGCGAATCAGTTATTCCGGCAGTGGCGCAACACCAAGCTGTTGCAGCAAGCCCAGCATGTCCAGCTCGACCCATTCTTCTGCGATCTGGCCCTTTTCGATACGCCGGATGGAGATCGCGGTCAGGGTAATCGCCTGGCCGGTAGGGGCAATGCCGATGTACTCACCCTTATGCGTCCCGTACAGGGTGGCACGCAGCGCCACCTTATCGCCTTCAGCGACCATATCTTCGATGGTGAAACGTAGGTCAGGGAAGGCTGTACGGTGCATGAGCACGTCTCGCTTGTAGCCCTCGCGGCCAGGCGGGCCGGGTGCATCGATGTGCAGCACGTAATCAGGGGAGACGAGCTCGTCGATCACGCCCAGGTTTCCCTGATTCCAGGCCTCTTCGATAAGGCGGCGCACCAGGGCCTTGTTTGCTTGGGTTGACATGGCGTTTCTCCTTGTACATTTGTAATCGTTTTATGGGATCGGTCTCCTTTCAAGTATGGCAACAAGACAAGCACCTGTCGTGTGCCCCTGGTCATGATTGAGTCACGACTTTTGGCTCCAAAACCCATGACTTGGCCGTGACTTTGCTCCCTGACCCCCTCAGTTCCGCAGTGGTGGTCGCATAACCCCCTGAGATCGCCATCAGGTGCAGTACCATAGCTGCCTTAAATCTAAAGTCGTGTAATAAGTCCCTGATCACAACCTCTCGGGCAAAAATAGGCTAGATTAAATTGTAACAGCTGTTACCGCAAAAACAATGAAAATAGAGGATAATGGGGCTGTCTTTTATGTCAAAATATGGTGGGAGAGTCCGTTCGCTTTGAGGCGTTTGCTGGAGAGCCTGGAGTCAGGAACGCCACAAATGGGAAAGGTCGCTATCAAGCATCAAGCGCTGCATACCATGAAAAGGCGAACCATTGACTCATGGGGTACACATAAACGAATGTAAATGGGTCGCCTTCAAAATCCCAGACATCTCCTTCGATGTAGAAGGGATGGATACAGGAGGTGGAAAATGAAAGTTCCTTTGTTGAAGGTTTCCTTGTTGTCGAGACAGCATCGCAGGATAGTTGTCTTTCTTGTGATGCTCGCTTTCTTTCTGTCGATGAATACAATCACCAGCATCGCCCATGGCTCAGAAGGCGTGAAAGAGGGGGCTTTTGCCCAACAAAAAGGAGGAACACCGGGACCTATGCCCGTATCGCAGGCGGGAACAGCGTACCAGGCTGCGAACCCGGAATTATCGGCTGCACAGCGTTGGGTGGACGATAACATTGTGGTGATAGCCAGGCATTACCTCAAGGATTCCCGCTACCTGGCCAATAGCCCTGAGCTGGTGCTTCATAGCTACAGTCTTGACAAACCGCTCCATAAGCCTTTACGGCTCGCCGGAACAGAAGGACAGCGATTCGTGTCGATAATGCCACTCCAGCAACAACTGGTGGCATTGATTGCTGAGTCTTGTCGAGCCCAAATCGCAGCCCTGGCCCGCGGGAAAATCGTGTATGATGCGGCACGAATAGTTGTGAACCCTGAGTTGAAATACCATTACGGTTACGCCGCTACCTCTCGGGAAGCTATGTCGCATGCTGTTGACGCAGTTGTAGTGCAAAATTTGGGTTCAGGATCGACGACCTTCGTCAGTCATTTACAGCAGTTATCACGGCAACACTGCGTGGCGATCCAGGCTGCCTTAGCGGCCGAGCAAGTTTTAGTGAGTCAGGCGACGGCAAGCAGTAATCCGGAGCTGAGTTCTCACCGTCGACACACGGCGACTCGCCGTGCAGTCGCTGCGACTGCATTAACGGATACCATTGCAGTGTATCTTGCTTCTAACTCGATTGTTTTGTCGCGAAACCCTGAACTGGCAGTAGCAAGGCGCTCTCGCGTCACCCATGCGACTGCAGCGAGGATAAAACTGCTACGTAATTCAGCCCTAATCGCAGCCAATCCCGAACTGGCGGATCATTATCGATACGTAGCCATACGTTAAATTTCCGTTTCTGACGGCTTTACGAGAAGTGATTCTTCTTTTCGGTTAGTTCGTCCGTGGCAATTCCATCATTACCTGAAATCCTCCCTTTCCGTCGGGCCCGGCCTCAAATCTTCCTCCCAGCATCTCCGCGCGCTCCTGCAATCCCGCCAACCCCTGCCCACCCTTCGATCCTGCTCCCGACCTGTCTGACTCCCCCTGCGATTGTGCATTCACCACCCTCACGTACACCGTCTCAGGTTTGTAGCACAGGCGGATGACCACGAGGGGCGTGGAAGGGGCATGGCGCTGGATGTTGGTCAGCGCCTCTTGCACTGCCCGGTAAAGTGGAAGAGCCAGTCGCGGGCTTAGATCGATTTCATCGCCCTGCCATTGCCAGTCAGCGTGGATGCCGGTCGTGTGGACGAATTGACTGACAAGGCCATCGATAGCCACAGGTAAGGAAAAGGATTCCAGCGCCGCTGGACGTAAGGCGGCGACGGCGCGACGCATATCGGCCAGACCCTCTTTGACCAGGGCGCGGGCATGAGCGGCGGCCTGACGCCGTTGTTCGGTCTGGCCGGCCGGTAGCGCCGCCAGCAACGCCATCTGTACATCCAGAGCCGTCAAGGTATGCCCCACGGTGTCGTGCAGCTCGTGCGCCAGGCGGGCGCGCTCGCGGGTGATGGCCAGTTCCTCGGCCTGATCGGCGAATGCTTGCAGCTTGCGATTCGCTGCCTGCAGCTCGTCTGCCAGTTGTTCCACCTCAGCCCGGGCCTTCCGTTCCCGCATCGCGGTGTGGGTCATGAAAACGACAAAGAACAGCGCTGCCAGATAACCTACTCCGGCCAGTAGTGCTGCTTCCCAGCCCCCGCGCAGGCCATAGGCGAGGGCCAGCATCGAGATAATCAAGCCGTCCACCAGCCAGGCTTGAGGCCAAGGCAGGATCTGCACACCGAGGCTGGCCAGGGGCAACAGGATCAAACCCGTCAGGAAAAAGCCGGCCGCCTGGTAGACGATGGCCCCGGCCAGCAGCAGCGCCAGGGCAAAGGCAGGGATCAGGACGCGGTACGAGCCGGTGCGGGCAAAATGTGAAGCACCGGCGCTGCTCACGAACACGTAAGTGCCGCCAAGCACCAACAAGATCAGCCAATTCTCAATTGTCAGTTCCTGGCGCAGAAAGATAAAGATGGCCAGATATACAGCCAGCACCGTGGCGATGAAGGTCTTCTGTCCAGTAGCTATGTCCCTTGCCAGTATGGGTTTAGCCTCTGTCATTATGTAGGAGCCCCCATTCCACTGCCAGATGGATGGCGTGAGCACGATTATGAGCGCCCAGTTTATCCAGGATATGGCTGACGTGGTTTTTGACCGTCCCTTCTGCCAGACACAATTTGGTGGCGATTTCGGCATTAGCAGCGCCGGCGGCCAGCAAGCGCAGCACCTCCCGTTCGCGTGGCGTCAGCCGTTCGGTCAGGGACGGCTCCTCGTCCACACGGGTGGCACGGCGGATCACTTTTTGGGTGACGGCGGGATCGAGAATGGAATCGCCGGCATGGACAGCGCGGATGGCCGCGGCCAGATGCTCGCGTTCGGCGTTTTTGAGTAAGTATCCACAGGCACCGGCCTGTAACGAAGCGAAAACGTATTCGTCATCGTCGAAGGTGGTGAGCACGATGACGCGCGTCTGAGGATGATGGGCGCAGATCTCACGTGTGGCGGCTACGCCGTTCATCACAGGCATACGGATGTCCATGAGGATGACATCCGGCGCCAACTCGGCTACCAGCGCCAATGCCTGGCGCCCGTCTGCGGCCGCGCCTACGACTTCCAGCCCGGGATCTAGAGCCAACAAAGCCGCCAGACCCTCGCGAATAAGCGTCTGGTCATCGGCGATGGCGATACGAATGGCACCCATGAGTCACCTGTAAAAGAAATAACGCCGTTGGCCTGGAAGACCAGCGGCGTCGGTGCAGAAATGAACGTAAAGTCGGTTCAGGGTGATTTTATTGTAGCATATCCCTGGTCGGGCGTCGAGGTAAGACAAACGCCATGGTGTATCGTAAGTAGCTGAAATTGTGAATTACTGATTTTGCATTCTGCTCCCCAAATGGGTATACTATTCTCAGGTGGTCG
>JAADFV010000356.1 GCA_013152695.1 Chloroflexota bacterium
GAGATGGCGATGATACGTTGCAATTTCTGCAAGCTCTGGCTAGCGAAAGTATGAGTTTCAATACAGATCCTTGTCGCCACCTCCCGGTGGTCATGCTATCATGTTGCCGATGTAATTTCTCAAGAATGAGAAAGCAAAAGCGGGACCGGCGCTTGGCCGGTCCCGCTTCGCTTAGGAGGAGGGCACCATGGTAGTCAAGAAGAACCAACTGGATTAATGAGCCTTCACCGCGATGCGTTTGGGCTTGACTTCTTCGACTTTGGGGACATTCAAGGTAAGGACGCCGTCTTCGTAAGTGGCTTCGATGGCGTTGGCATCAACCGGTGTGGGTAAAGTGATGCTGCGCTGGAAGGCACCATAGCGGCGTTCGCGCAGATGCCATTGCGCATCTTCGAATTCTTTATTCTCTTTGACTTCGCCTTTGATTGTCAGTACGTTATCGGTCAGGGTAATTTCCAAATCATCGGGGTTGATGCCGGGAATAGAAGCCTTGATGATAAAGGCGTCTTCCTTTTCTGCCACATCCAAAGCCAGGGCCCAAGCTGTGGGTTGCTCCCAGTATCCGCGGTTTTCGACCATCTCGTCAAACAGTCTGTCCATGGCATTGCGCCAGGCAGTCATTTCACGGAAGAGAGGGTCACGACGAATCATCATACGCATATCAATACCTCCATAGGTGAGTGGAAACAAGGTGTTTTTGTTTTCGCTTTACTGTCTTTATTCAACACTTTGTTCATATCATTAGCATTTGATCAACATTAGCAATGTGTTAGATTGTGGATTCTTCTGTGGTAAGGCGGGAAAGAGATTACTTCACAGAAGATAAACAAAATAGAATTCAGTATGAATTAAGATTATTCGGAAAATATTGAAAAACACAAAAGAACTATTGATAATGCTCGAAGAAAGGTTTAGAATATGTTTGAAACATGTACACCGGAGTTATTGTTCTTGGTGACATACTACGCGTATCTAACCTTTTAAGGAGTAACAACATGCCTGAAACGATAGTTCCCAAAACGATGGGGCAGCAGTTCGGCCGGCGTTCATGGGCCGAACCCTGGAAGATCAAAATCGTCGAACCAATCCGCATGACTTCACGGCCGGAACGCGAGCGGGCCATTGCGGAAGCGGGTTACAACACCTTTCTCCTCCGTTCCGAAGATGTTTACATCGATTTGCTCACCGATAGTGGCACCAGTGCTATGAGTGATCGTCAGTTGGCCGGTTTGATGCTTGGCGACGAGGCTTACGCTGGCAGCCGGAACTTTTACCATCTGGAAGAGGCTGTTCGTACGTATTATGGCTATAAGCATGTGGTTCCCACCCACCAGGGGCGGGGAGCCGAGCATCTGATCAGTCAGGCTCTAATCAAACCGGGCGATTTCATCCCCGGCAACATGTATTTTACAACCACGCGCCTGCATCAAGAGCTGGCGGGCGGTACTTTCGTGGATGTGATCATCGATGAGGCCCACGATCCTCTGAGCGAGCATCCCTTCAAGGGCAATGTCGATCTTGCCAAGCTTCAGGCACTGATCGAGAAAGTGGGGCCAGAGAAAATCCCGTACGTCAGCCTGGCAGGAACCGTGAATATGGCCGGGGGACAGCCCGTGAGCATGGCCAACGTGAAGGCCTTACGCCAGATGTGCGACCGCTATGGGATTCGCATCTACTTGGACGCCACCCGTATGGCCGAGAATGCTTACTTTATTCAGGAACGGGAGGAGGGCTATGCTGATAAACCGGTAGCCGAGATTTTCCGGGAGTTTTGTGACCACACCGATGGAGCCTGGATGAGTGCGAAGAAGGATAGTTTGGTCAATATCGGTGGCTGGCTTGCCGTGAACGACGACGAACTCTTCGATAAAGCGCGCAATATGGTAGTGGTGTACGAGGGTCTGCATACGTATGGCGGCATGGCCGGCCGCGACATGGAGGCCTTGGCGATTGGTATCAAAGAATCACTCCAGGATGACCATCTCCGCGCCCGCATTGGGCAGGTACGATACCTGGGCGAACTGCTCACCGATTGGGGTATCCCCATTGTTCGCCCGGTCGGTGGCCATGCTGTCTTTTTGGATGCGCGGCGCATTTACCCCCACATTCCTCAAGATCATTTCCCCGCCCAAACCTTGGCCGCCGAACTCTATCTTGACTCGGGTATCCGCGCCATGGAAAGGGGCATTGTCAGCGCCGGCCGTGATCCCAAAACTGGCGATCATCGCTATCCCAAGCTAGAATTAGTACGATTGACCATCCCCCGACGCGTTTACACCCAGGCCCACATGGATGTCACGGCTGAATCGGTCAAGGCTGTCTACGATGCCCGAGAGAAGACGCGCGGGTTGAAGATGGTTTATGAGCCTGCGTATCTGCGCTTTTTCCAGGCTCGTTTTGCCCGCTTGTAGTCTCTTTCCGCTGCTTTTGGGTGAGTCATTTGCCTATTTTCCCGGCTGGACCAATTAGGCGGCTGGCTCGCCCTCCTTATTTCCATCCCTAACCTATGTCTAACCCACACACTTTCTACACACTTGAAGAACTGGACAGGAAAATCCTGGAAATTTTGCAGGAGGATGGCCGAATAAGCAATGCTGAACTGGCGCGGCGTATTAATCTCTCCCAACCCGCCGCCCATGCTCGCCGGCGACGCCTGGAAGAGCGTGGTTTAATCCGGCAGTATGTTGCTCTTCTCGACCGGGAGAAGGTGGGTTATGACATGCTCTGCTTTGTGCGCGTCAGCCTCGAAAAACATCAGACACATACGGTGGAGCAATTTCGTGAGGCTGTCCAGCAGATGCCCGAAGTTCTTGCTTGTTATTTCGTTACCGGTGATTTCGATTATTTACTGAAAGTGGTCGTACGCAATCGTGAAGCTCTCGAGCACTTTTTGATAGAAAAATTGACGCCCACGCCTGGTGTGGCCCACGTTTATACCAGCCTTGTGCTCAGCGAGGTCAAGGCCAGCACAGCACTACCGCTTTTCCATGAATAACTGGGGCATATCGGGGCGCTTGTAAGGGGATGTCCCTATCCGCGGTGTTGGCAAGGGCGCCTTGTATTGCGCCGTATCCCGGATGTGATGAATCTCACTCCCCACCCCGCGTTCATCTCATCCGCCTACGTCGTATCCATGAAGCAATGCGCACCGGCGGCCGCCCGAGGCTGAAGCCAACGGGCTACACAACAGCGCCCCCTCGAAGGGGGCTTGGCGGGGTCGTGTTTGTGAAGATGCAAAGGCAAGGGTTTCT
>JAADFV010000357.1 GCA_013152695.1 Chloroflexota bacterium
AATGCTGGCAACTAAAGGCGAGGGTTGCGCTCGTTGCGGGACTTAACCCAACATCTCACGACACGAGCTGACGACAGCCATGCAGCACCTGTCACCAAGTTCTCTCTAATGAAAGCACTCTCCTGTTTCCAGGAGATCCTCGGGATGTCAAGACCAGGTAAGGTTCTTCGCGTTGCATCGAATTAAACCACATACTCCACCGCTTGTGCGGGCCCCCGTCAATTCCTTTGAGTTTTAATCTTGCGACCGTACTCCCCAGGCGGTGAACTTAATGCGTTAGCTTCGACAATGAGGGGATCAACACCCCCAACATCTAGTTCACATCGTTTACGGCGTGGACTACCAGGGTATCTAATCCTGTTTGCTCCCCACGCTTTCGCGCCTCAGCGTCAGTATTCAGCCAGAAAGTCGCCTTCGCCACCGGTATTCCTCCCGATATCTACGAATTTCACCTCTACACCGGGAATTCCACTTTCCCCTCTGATACTCAAGTCTGGCAGTTTCATATGCACTTCCAGGGTTAAGCCCTGGACTTTCACATCTGACTTACCAAACCGCCTGCGCGCCCTTTACGCCCAGTAATTCCGAACAACGCTTGCACCCTCCGTATTACCGCGGCTGCTGGCACGGAGTTAGCCGGTGCTTCCTTTGAAGGTACCGTCAAATTAAATGGGTATTAACCACCTAACACTTCTTCCCTTCTGACAGGGCTTTACGACCCGAAGGCCTTCCTCACCCACGCGGCGTCGCTGCGTCAGGGTTTCCCCCATTGCGCAATATTCCTCACTGCTGCCTCCCGTAGGAGTCTGGCCCGTGTTTCAGTGCCAGTGTGACGGATCATCCTCTCAGACCCGCTAACCATCGTAGGCCTTTACCCCACCAACTAGCTAATGGTACGCAGACTCGTCTATCTGCGGTAGCTTATAAATAGAGGCCACCTTTCCTTCTCAACCCGGCAGCTAAGAAGATTATCCGGTATTAGTCAGCCTTTCGGCTGGGTATCCCAGACAAATAGGGAGATTATCTACGCGTTACTCACCCGTGCGCCACTTTACTCGGTACCCGAAGGTACCTTTCTCGTTCGACTTGCATGTGTTAAGCACGCCGCCAGCGTTCGTTCTGAGCCAGGATCAAACTCTCCAGTTTATATCCTTGCCAATCTTACGATTGGACTTATCTCAAATAAAATAGGCCCGCTTGTATTTACTGTTCAGTTTTCAAAGATCAAATAAAAGTACCTGTATCTCCAGATACCCGCCTACACTTTTATGTGTAGGATAATTTCTTACAATAAACTCTTTCCTCACCTCTGTCAAGAGAAAATCTCTCTCCACCTCGGCCGCTCCACAGGGTTCCTTTTCCCTCACGAACGAGGCGGCAACCTACTTGAGCCAATCTCCTCTGTCAACCCAATTCTCACTATCAATTCACTTTTCTGCGAATCCACGACAGATATTCTACAGCAGGCCGAGGTAACGGACGACCGTAAAGAGGATGGCAAAGGCAAGCATGGCCTTGATAAGCCTGGCCGGGACGAACCGCTGCAGCCTTGCTCCGCAGTACATGCCGGCAAAACCGCCGAACCCGAAAAGTATGCCGAGACGCCAGTCCGGGGCAATGGCCATGGCAGGATAGAGCGGGGCCAGTGCTTGAAAAAAAGCGACGCCGGCCAGCGAAGTGATCATGGTCCCCATCAGGGTGGCCCCGGCAATAGTATAGATCGGCAGACCGAAATAAGAGACAAAGAGCGGCGCGATGATGGCTCCCCCGCCAATGCCGTAAACCCCGCCGATGATGCCGACTACCAGGCTGATAACGATTATGGCGGCGGTGCACACCTGATAGTTCTTTTCATGATAGCTGTAGCTGATTGTCTTCAGGGTAAATCGCTGTTCTGTTACCCGGTCGCTTCGCATGGTCGACCTGGCGCCCGGTTTTCCCCCGGATGATGACTTTTGCCGGCAGATATCCGTGATCAGGCGGATCCCGATATAGAGAAGGACCAAGGCGGCGAACCGTTTGAATGTCGTGGGGTTTGGCAGGTATTTGACCCGGATCACAGCGCCGGCCAAAACGCCGGGCACGGTACCGATGATGACGGCCCAGGTTAAAGGCCATACCATTCGTCCTTCCCGGATGTAGCGATACACACCGCTGGGAATGGCGACAATGTTGAAGATATGGTTGGTCGCGCTGACCGATGGTGAATCAAAGCCGAGAAAGCTGACCTGGAAGGGCAGGAGCAGAAAGCCTCCGGAGATGCCGCCCATGGAGGTGAAAAGGGAAATGCCAAAGGCGACAAGCGGCGGCAGCCAGGGAGAGACTTCTATGCCGGCGACGGGAAAATACATCCGATCATTTCATTCTTCGGTCATCCATCTGCTCAGAGTGTCGATGATCTTCCGGGCTTGGGCCGCGCTGGAGATGTTGAATTTCGACTTGGGGATATATTGGCCGTTCCGCTTCTGATAGCGGCGGATGGTGTATTTGTCCGCGCTGTATTCGCCCTTTGACCGGTCAAAGTCCTGGTAGCGGTAGAGAATGGTCGTCCATGCCCCCTTGGACAGGATTTCCTTGTCCAGTTCTTTGACAATCGGGGTGCCGTCTTCTTCATAGTTAATGGTCAGATCGTTCGGTACGGTGGCGCTGGTGGTCATGCTTATCTCCGTCGGAATACTGAAAAAAAAAGGCCAAGTTTCTTGCTTATATCACAGATCATAAAAAAGACAACCTGCAACGGGGAATCATTTTGCAGGGTTTTGCTCAATCGGCTCAACTCGATCTAACCCAAATCCGGGCGCCAATTCTGCCAATTAATTTCTGTGCAAGCCCTTAGTTGATGTCCGTCCGGAGACGAGGATTTTTTTGTTTGAGACCGGGTAAGCGCTGCCGCCTGGGCATGCGATAAAAACAACTTCCTCCCGACGGCGGCCGGGAGGAAGTTGTTCGGAATGCGGAGTTATTGCCTGGTAAAGGTTAACCTGTGGTCGTCATTCTTCCTGTCGATCAGGATATGATCGCCCTCCTCGAAGTTGCCTTCCAGGATTTCCATGGCCAGCGGATCTTCGATATAGTGCTGGATGGCCCGCTTGAGCGGCCGGGCGCCAAAGGCCGGATCGTAACCGGTGGTGACCAGGAATTGTTTGGCACTATTGGTGAGTTCGACCGTGTATTTCCGTTCTTCAAGCCGTTTGGCCATACGCCGGATCTGGATATCCACGATTTGCAGCAGGTCTTCCCGGGACAGGCCGTGAAAGGTAATGATCTCGTCCACCCGGTTGAGGAATTCCGGTTTGAACTGCCGGTAGAGCAGCTCGTCAATGCGTCGCTGCAGTTCCTCGGGATTGGTCTGGCCCATTTCCATGATGAGCTGGCTGCCAAGATTGGAGGTCATGATCAGGATCGTATTTTTGAAATCCACGGTCCGGCCCTTGCCATCCGTCATCCGGCCATCGTCAAGGACTTGCAAGAGGACGTTAAATACATCCGGATGCGCTTTTTCGATCTCGTCAAGGAGGATGACGGAGTAGGGCCGCCGGCGCACGGCCTCGGTCAGCATCCCGCCCTCCTCGTAGCCCACGTAGCCGGGGGGGGCGCCGATCAGCCGGGCCACCGAATGTTTCTCCATGTACTCGGACATGTCGATGCGGATCATGGCATGCTCGGAGTCAAAGAGAAAATCGGCCAGGCTGCGGGCCAGTTCGGTCTTGCCCACTCCGGTGGGGCCCAGGAAGATAAAGGAGCCCAGGGGCCGGTCCGGGTCCTGTAAGCCGGCCCGGGCCCGGCGTACGGCATTGGCCACCGCCATGATGGCCTCCTTCTGGCCGATGACCCGTTTCGAGAGCTGTTCTTCGGCGTGGATCAGTTTGTCCTTTTCTCCCTCAAGCAGCCTGTCCACCGGGATACCTGTCCACTTGGCCACCACGGCGGCAACATCTTCCGCCGAGACCTCCTCCTTGAGCATCTTGTGTTTTTCCTGGATTTTTTCCAGTTGCCGGTTCTGTTCTTCC
>JAADFV010000358.1 GCA_013152695.1 Chloroflexota bacterium
AATTCCGTAATGGGCCCGTAATGGGAAAAAGCGTGAGATCAGGAAAGACAGGTGGGCTCAGGCGGCGTCAAGGTAGGAATTGCTCGCCCGCGTGGGGAGGAAGACGGAAGACGGAAGAGAGTACTAAAGGAATTTTTTGCAGCGGCGATCCCGGGAAGTAATCCCGTCAGTTAAGCTATGAAATTTCCCACATTTACCATTAGGAGTAGTGCTCGTGCCCAATGAATGAGTGTTGTTACGCTTTATTTTTGGCAGAACGTGGCTGCAGGTAGAAACAATCCACCTAAGAGTAAAGACGCCCCTTAAGGAGAAAACGATACGGGTAGGGCGCGAATTGAGGTTGACCTACTGAGGATTTTTCATTTTTATGAAATTTTGCTAAACTTATGCAATTGTCTTCCGGTGTTGTTTCCTTCATCCTTTCATATTCGTCCCTGTCCATCTCATGTCCCCACGCGAGCGTCCTCCCAAGCGTCAAGTGCCGTCGGTTTATGAGCGATTCGTTCCCATCATTCTGGTGATCATTGTCGTTTTGATGCTGGTTTTGAGTGTCGTCACCATCGCTGTACTTTTCGGCCTTTGGCCCGGATAAAGTTTCGGCAATAAATGCTACATACTTCCTTGACAGGCCTTTTCTTTCTCTTCACCCATCTTTCCTGCTTCTTGGAGTTCTTATGCCTACCCAAATTCTAGACGGCATTTTGCCTCTGGCCTCTGCCCTTGTTTCGTTCATATTTGCCTTTTTTGTTTTCAAGCGCTGGCTACGGCGGCGGCGCTTGCATCTTCTCTTTTGGGGGATAGGCCTCTTGTTTTACGGCACAGGGGGCGCCATGGAGGCTTATTACGGTCTTATCGGCTGGAATCCGTTTGTTTTTCGGGTATGGTATCTGGTGGGGGCGGTATTGGTGGCAGCATGGTTGGGGCAAGGTACGGTGTTCTTGCTCATGCGGCGCCGGCTTGCCTGGATTCTGTTTGCCTTTTTGGCTGTAGGCTCACTCTATGCCACCTACAAGGTATTCAGTGCCACGCTTGATCCTAGCCTGATGATCGGAGGTGAGCTTAGCGGTGGTGCCATTACCAGTAGCGGTGTACGTATTTTGACGCCCTTCTTCAATATTTACGGCGTTCTGATGTTGGTTGGAGGCGCTGCTTATTCAGCCTGGTTATTTTGGCGCAAGCGGGTGTTGTTGAACCGTGTCATTGGCAACATTTTTATCGCCGTGGGCGCGCTGGCTCCCGGCTTTGGTGGTGCTTTTCAGCGCGCCGGTCTTCCCTATGCCCTGTACATTGGAGAATTCTTGGGTGCGGTGCTGATGTTTATCGGTTTTATGTATGCAACACAAAAGCAGGAAACCAATAAACGAACAGCGCCTATTTCGTCGGCTCCTGTTACCTGACAAATAACAGGCCGGACCCCAACACCTCTTTCTTCTCATTCAACTCGCACCCCCTGCTTCTGCCCTCACTTCTTTCTCCCCTTATTGCCCGGGAGTGGCGGTCGGGGTGGGGGTAGGTGTCTGCGCCCAGGTTGGCGGTGGCGGGCAGCCAGATGGCCGTTCCGCCAGCTCCTGGATGGGTTCTGAGTTGAAAAGGTTGCGGATCGCTTCGTGCACCCGGTCATCTTCCGAAACCAGCACCTCCGCCCCACTTTCCAGAACAAGGGGTTCTGTCTCGTATTTGCCGATGACATGGGCATGAACATCGCCAAGCTTGATATTGGCGCCAAGGCGTCCTAGTTTGATGATGTCGAGGATGTTCAAATCGGTCTGGAAGTAGTCGTGCAGGGCTTGCCACAGTTGGGGGATGCGCTTGATCACTCCCGTTTGTACCAGTTGGTTGCGTAGTGCCAGTAAGAAGACTTGCTGGCGCCGGGCGCGGTCGTAATCACCGGTCACATACCGAAAAGTAGTAAATTTTAGAGCCTGTTCCCCATCAAAGTGCTGAAGCCCGGCCGGAATGTAGAGAACATTGTAGCGTGTTTCTCCACTCTCTGTTTGCGTAGTCGTGAGTTCCCACAAATCGCAATCGAGGGTGACATCGACGCCTCCCAAGGCATCGACAATATCGACAAAACCGCTTCGGTGAAGACGGGCAAAGTGATCGACGCGGATACCGAAGTTGTCGGCAAAGGTTTCTTTGAGGAGGGCAAAACCACCGCCCGGATATTCGTAATATTCCCCTAGAAAGTCTACCTGGTTGAGACGTTTATGCCCGAAACGAGGCACGTCTACCCAGAGATCGCGCGGAAAAGAGAGTACTCCTACACGATTTTTCTCCCAGTCGATGGCAGCAAGGAGGATGGTATCGGTGCGCCAGGAGAGGTCTTCACTTTCGCGCAGGTCAGTTCCCAGGAAGAGAATATTGTCGGTGCTAGCCAGGGCCGGCGGTGTGGGAACGGGTGTGGGAGGACAAAGAATGTCGGGGGGGCAGGGGGTGATGGTAGGCGGCGGTGTCGGAGTCAGACTGGGCGAGGGGGTGACGGTGGCGGTGCGGGTAGCGGTGGCGGAAGGCGAGGGGGTGGCCGTAGCTGTCGAGGTTGCCGTCGCTGTGGGATCGGGTGTCGCTGTGGGTGCCGTGGGAACCTGGCTGATAAGCGCCGGCGTAGCCGTGGGCGTTGGGGTGGCTTTGGGGGTCTCGGAGCTGTGGCAGGCGGCTAGCAGCAGAATGGCTGCAGGTATCAGAATCAGACGAAAGCGCATGGGGGGTTAATTTTTATTGTTGGCTGTTTTGCAGTTGCGTGGCTTTTGTGGATTCTTAAGAATGCTGGGTTCGTTGAAGAGATTGAGGATGCGTTCGTTGATCTTGTTCATTTTGGGCAAAAGTACATAGGCGCCGCTTGGCGTAGTCCAGCTGTCGGTTTCTTTGAAGCCGATGATGAATCCGTGCGCTTTGGAAGGTTCAATCTGAATACCTAACCGCGCCAGGGCGATGATATCAGAGAGGCCGAGATCTGTTTCGATGGATTTGCTCAGGGCGTCGTAAAGGGGGAGGAGGCGGGGGATGATGTTGACTTCACGAGCACGATTGCGGATAGCGATGAGGACGCGCTGTTGGCGCCGGGTGCGGTCTACATCGCTGGTGGATTTTCGTTCGCGGGAGTAGCGCAAGGCGAAAAGTCCATCCATGTGATATTTCCCCGGCTGCAGGGTTTGATACACGAGTTCCTGGCTGCCCGGTTCGCGCGGGAAACGCCCGCTGATGGGACAATCGACGATGACGTCGATGCCGCCCAAAGCATCAAC
>JAADFV010000359.1 GCA_013152695.1 Chloroflexota bacterium
CGGGCAGCCATTGCCCTGGGCTGTAAACCGAGTGAGGTCACCGATGTGATGGCACGGGTGCTGGACCCGGCCGTGGGCATCCCTCCCACCCCGGTTTCTGATGCCCCCTGGCAGGCCCATGTCCTCACCGGCGACGCCATCGATCTGAATACCTTGCCCATCCCCACACACTCACGCGGCGATGGGGGTGCCTTCATCACCGGCGGTGTGGTCATCAGCAAAGATCCGATATCCGGCCGCGGCAACCTTTCTTACAACCGCATGTTACGCCTGGGCCCCCGCACTTTTGGCTTCAATGTCAATGAATGGCGGCATGTCCGCCAATTCATGGACAGCCGAGAGGATCCCTCTGCACCCTTCCCCATCGCCATCGCTATCGGTTTGGACCCGGCCATTATGATTGCGGCCGGGGTGCGAACAGAAGCGGACGAGCTTACCATTGCCGGCGCTATTCGTGGTGAGGGGGTTCCTGTCTGTCCTGGCATTACCGTCGATGTGGCCATCCCCGCTACGGCAGAAATCGTCATCGAAGGCTTTGTGCAGCCGGCATCGCCCCGGCCAGAAGGTCCTCTGGCAGAGTTTCACGGCTATGTGGGCGAACTGTGGGAGAGCCCCACCGTCGAGGTTACGGCCGTATGTTGGCGTGACGATCCCATTTATCAAACCATCATTCCCGGTTGGTATGAGCACGTGTATCTGGGCAATGTGTTGCCACGGGAACCGCTCCTGCGGCAGTTCGTGCGCCACATCAACCCCACTGCCAACGTACACATCCCTCCCTACGCCAACGGCTTCCTCGCTGTCATCCAGATCAAACGCGACAATCCGGGGCAGCCCAAGAATCTGGCCATGGCCGCCATGACCGCTCATGTCAACATTCGTAACGTCATCGTCGTGGACGAAGATATCGACATCTACGATCCAGCAGATGTGCATTGGGCCCTGACCAACCGCGTGGACCCCAGCCAGGATGTGTTTCTGGTGCCTCATGCTCAGGGCCACGAGATGGACCCCACGGCGAATAAGCGTGGGGTCAGTACAAAGTTGGGGATTGACGCCACCTACAAACGCGAGCGTCGTGAATACGGCGAACGCGTTCAGTACGCGACCGTGGATTTGAGTCGGTATTTGAGAAAGAGGGCAAAATAAGTGCTCGTGGCAGCTGTTCTTTCCTGAAGCCAGCAGACAGAGGACTTGCGCAGCTTTCCGTCATCCCTTAGACTGCTTGTATCCTCCATATCTGACTAGAAATAATGAAAGCCATGCAGCCACAATTACCATTTCCTTCTTTGCTACAAAAACCTCCTACCACCCCGCACGGTCCCTATCGAGATCGCCTGGCGTATTTGTTGCAAGGAGATCTCGATTTCCATGATCGGGCCAGTGGTTATGCTTCCCATAGCTTTCATGCCTTTCCCGCCAAATTCCCTCCTCAGTTGCCACGCATATTCATCGAGGCGTTAACACAGCCGGGAGACATCGTGTTTGATCCCATGATGGGATAGGGCACAACCTTGGTGGAGGCTTATCTCACCAAACGCTTTGCCGTAGGCAGCGACATCGATCCCCTGGCAATGCTCCTGGATCGCGTCAAGACCACACCCATTGATTCACAACAGGCTGCCGAAACGGGTTACGAGATCATCAAGAAGGCCGGATCTTCTGTCCATCATCATCGTCAAGACCTGTTGGAGACAATCGGACAGCGTTTCGACGAACGAACACGATCCTTTGTCGATTATTGGTTTTCCCCTGATGCTCAAGTCGAGTTGATGGCACTTCTGCAGGAAATTGAAAAAGTTGAAGACACCGATATTCGTTCCTTCCTTATCCTGGCCTTTTCCGCTATTATCATCACTAAATCAGGAGGCGTATCCTTAGCGCGAGACCTTGCTCATACCAGACCTCACAAAGTAAATGACAAGTCTTATCGTTCTCCTATCCAGGAATTTCGTAAGCGTCTACAACGAAACCTCACCAGTCTGGCGGCGATGCCTTCACAAGGAAATCAGGTGGCGCTGCTTTTCGGAAACGCACAAAACTTGCCATTACGGAGCAATTTTGTGGATTTGATAGTGACGTCACCCCCTTATGCGGCCAATGCCATCGACTATATGCGAGCTCACAAGTTTTCGCTAGTGTGGTTAGGCTATCCGATTGCCATGCTTTCGGATAAACGTAAAGAGTATATCGGCGGAGAAAGTATAACTGGTTTTCAATTCGAAGCACTTCCTGCTTCGGTGGAAAAAATTGTTGCGCAAGTGGCAGCATTGGACGCGAAAAAATCCCAGGTACTGCTACGCTATTATTCCGAAATGACGCGTACGCTTCAAGAAATGTGGCGCGTGCTGAAGCCAGGAAAGGGGGCGGTGGTGGTGGTGGGTACCTCCACCATGCGAGGTATCGATACCCGCACTCAGGATTGCCTGGCAGCAATTGGGCAAAGCCTAGGTTTTGATGTGGTAGGGATTGGCGTGCGAAAATTGGATCGGAATCGACGCATGATGCCTGCACGCCAGCACACGACTGCTTCTCAAATCGAGCAGAGAATGCATGAAGAGTATGTGATCGGCTATTACAAACCTAATAAGTAGTGGACTTTCAGGAGTTAACCTTATGGACATGCAAGGCTTGCGACGAGCCTACCATCGTCGTCTCTGTCAAGAGGTCCTGGCGGAAAGAAACGGAGTTCCCAATATCGCCGATCGGAGTAGCAAGGCGAGTATCGCCATTGCCCGAGCTCTTGTCCAACAATTGGATGAGCCACTCATGTCCCAGGCGCCAGATGGACAACGAGCGGGGATGCTATTCGAACAAATCACTCGGGATTTTCTGCAAGAAGCTTTTACTCTATTAACGCATCTGCGTCCTGGTCGATGGTTGTTTTCTGTGGGACAAACAATTTCAGACTTCGATCAATACGAGCATCTTGCTCGCATTCAAGCACTTTTGAAACAATACCCGGAATTGGCCACCACATTAGGAGGAAACTATATTGTCAAACCGGATATTGTGGTAGGAAAGTACCCTATTTCAGATGATGAAATTAACCTAAATGGCAAAGTTATTGGTGAGTCGGGTAGCGTCGCAGAACTAACCCCGTTCCGGAGCTACAATCACGAAAAACTACGACTGCTTCTTCATGCCAGTATTTCTTGTAAATGGACAATTCGCAGCGATCGCTCTCAAAATACACGTACAGAAGCACTCAATCTTATTCGAAATCGAAAAGGACATAC
>JAADFV010000360.1:0-1281 GCA_013152695.1 Chloroflexota bacterium
AAGAAACCCCATCTGTAGACCGGCCAAGACACGGCGACTGACACTGGGGGGCAGGGGATACACCGGTTTGTGTAGGCGCTGGCGCCAGGAAAGGCCAAACATAAAGAGATAACGGGCCAGGCCAATAATCACAAACCATACAGGGAGATGCCCGAGGTGAATAGCCACACTTACCACGATCAAGACCCCCAGGGCATCGAGCTCGATATCAAGAAATTCGCCCAGAGGCGAGACAAAGCCCGAGCGGCGGGCAACATAGCCATCGAAATAATCGATAATTCCGGCCAGGGTGTAGAGCAAGGCCGGCAACCACGCCCAACCCCCCGGTGGCCACGGTAGCAAAATGAATCCCGCCAGGCAGGCCAGCAGCAAAGCCCGGAAGAGGCTCAGGAGATTACCCGGTCCTAGAGAGGGAAAAAGCTGCTCTTGTTCAGGAGGATGGTGGGAGTCGAGATTACGCCAGGTCAGTGACCAGATATGCAGGAGGGCCACCGTCGTCACCATGGCCCAAATCATGACCCAGGATTGCGGCCAAAAGGTCGACAATAGCGAGGCAAGAGCCAGAGCGCCAAGGATATGCGCCAATGCCACAGCGATCGCCTGCTTTTTTAGACGCTGCAAGCTCTGCTCTGGGGTGGAAAGAGAGGAAGGTGGTAAATCAAATCTTGACATATCTGTCACTTTTTCATAATCTCTGGGGGAATGTTGCTGATCAAATTATAATGGCTACGGCCGACATTGCATAGACTCGTTATCGAGGTCAATGCACATTTTCCAGCAACAGCCAAAGAAACCACACATCCTTTTGTAAGGAAAACAAAAAATGAAAGACCAATTAGCTGTATTTATTGATTTCGAAAATATTGCGCGCTGGGCAGAAGAAGTTTTTCTTGATTTTGAACTGACACCAGTCATCGAATATCTACAGAGCCGAGGCGTGGTGGTGACCAAGCGAGCTTATGGTGATTGGGGTCGGTTTGCGCATTATCGTGACGAGCTGATGGAGAATGCTATCGATCTGATTCAGATGTACAGCGTACGCGCCGGTAAAAATCGGGCCGATATTCGCATGGCTGTGGATGCCATCGAGATCGCCATGACTCGACCTCACATCAAGACATTTGTGATCATCTCAGGCGATAGCGATTTTGGGGCCTTGGTGAGTAAATTACGGGAATATGGCAAATATACCTTGGGGATTGGGCCTCGGAATATCACCCATCGGCTGCTGGTCAAATCGTGTGATGAGTTTATTTATCTCGAGACCCTCTTGGGCGAAAC
>JAADFV010000360.1:1348-29499 GCA_013152695.1 Chloroflexota bacterium
TGCATGCCCACGGCCAACGCGGTGAAGTGCCTGTTCCTGCGCCTGAACTCAAGCGCACGATGATTTCCATTGATTCTACTTTCAATGAAATCAATCTTGGCTATACGCAGTTCAAGGACTGGTTGGCGGAAAACGGAGATTTTATTAATCTCTACATGAAAGACTTACAGCTTTATGTGGCGCCGAAAAGTTTTGTGGTCGGTTCCGACCAGGGCCTTTCCGAATACTCTATCAGTGTCGTGCCTCAAAAAGAAACGCCGGTCGAATCTTCTCTGGCCGAACGCTATCGCCAGATATTCGATCGTTTGAAAATGACTTCGGTGGATTTCGCCACACGCCGGGACGTGCTACGTGACATCTATCGAGAGCTCTGCGAGCATCCCGGTGAATACACCACCGATGAATTGCTCGAGTTGTTGCGTGAACGCTATGATAGCCAGGGTCTTGGCCGTAGCAAGACGATGCTGCGACATATCTGGCAGATGGGTTTTCGGCAGCAGGCTTTTTCTTACGGAGAGCAGTCCGCCTCGGTACGTGTTCCGGTATGGTTGAGCCCCGATATCGATAGTGAAGCAGTCTTTGTGCGCCGGGCGGAATCAGGCTTTGTCTATGCTGTCATTCATGCCGGTTTAGAAATCGATGAGGGTGAATTAGCCGCCATTTTACTCAATGATCCCGACCAAAAGGACTATGTCCAAAGCCTGCTTACCGATCTCGAGAGCCGAAATCTGATCGTTTATCAGGATGGTCGCTACCGTCTGCCCGGCCATGCTACCATTCCTTTCTGCGATCATCCCGTCCTGAAGCGAATATGCCGGGAAATCGAACAGGTGCAATTGCCCGAGAACATCCATCCTGGCCCCGAAAAAGCGAGCTTGTTGGCCAAACGCGCCATGATTCAGCGCTCACAAGATTTCACGGCCTCGGCCCGTAGTTATCTCTATGCCTGTCGCTTGCAGTGGGATGCTGTAGAAAAGCATGTGGCTGGGGCTACTCTGGAAGACCTGCGTTGGTACATGGCTTCCTATGCCTCGGTGCGGGCAGGCGAGCTCTCGCAGGTGCAGCGTGATTACCATGGCTCACAGCGTTATTATCTGGCATTTTTTGCCCTGGTGCAGGAAGATGACGCTCTTTGGGCGCGCATGCGCGGGCTGATCAACCCCATGCTTGTGTATTATTGGGCCAATGCTGCCCGCGATCTGGGAATGAATGTCTCGGAGTGGAATTTGGGTGCAGCTTTGCCGGCACAGATCGCTGTGGCCGCGGCCAATCATGAAAATGAAAAGCTGCGCCAACGGTGGCTCGAGCGAACACGCGCCCTGGCTGAAGTGAATGAAGGCGTACTACGTCGTGTCGTATCGCAAATCTACCACAATTATGCGGACCAACCTGCTTATCTTGATGTGGCAGATACTATCCTGGAAATTATCGAGGAAGTAAACCAAAAGGGCCAGGCTACTGTACCCGCCGGTAAAGAGGGTGCTAACGGTCAGCAGGAAAACGATAATCGTTTTTAGCGTTGTTTATTGGCGCAGTTTACGCTGGAGCCGTTGCTGCCGGTGCTCCAGTTCTGCAAGCGTTTGTGTTCGCTGTACGCTTGGTGCCCAGGTTTGAACCCGGGCAATGGCTTTTTCGGTCCAGGCGAGGGCTTCGCGCAAATCACCGCTTTCCCATTCGTGATATTTGGCAAGTTCGATGTGAGGTAGAACCACATCCGGGAGCTCGCTTGCCTCCAGCCACCAGGTAAGTGCAGCTGCTCGCCCCTGCTGCTTTTTAATCAGAGCCGCCAGTTCCATCATGGCTTCACCACACGGGGGTGTGTCTGGGGAGTGCTCCAGGGCCTGCAGATAGGTCGCTTTAGCCCGCGTGATATCGCCCTGGCGGCGAAAGTATCGTGCCAGGGCGAGAAGATCGTCGGGATGAGGTGGTAATACTCCTGTCAAAACCCCGCCCAGCGTTTGTGCTAAGGGCACCATACTGACAACATCCTCCTGATTGTGGTAAAGGATGCTGCTTATTTCGGAGATGTTGTTTTCACCACGGGCAAAGCGGAACCAGATCTCGGGGATCTGCCAGGAAGGAATGTCGAGCGTAGTGCGCTGATGGTGGAGAATGGCCTTTTCCAGCCGCCCAAAGGTACATGATCCCAAACGCGCGCGCCATAAACGTCGGGCAGGATGCAGTAAATCAAGGTGGGGGAGTTGGAGAATGTTAGGGTTGATGCCGGCGAGTATGAAACGTGTGCGCAAGAGGGGAATATCAAAGGCTTTACCGTTGAAGCTGACCAAACTCTGTGCTGAGGTGAGAAAGTCGGCCAGGTGAGTCAAGCAGGCTGGTTCTTCGGAGGGATTACGGGCAAAGTATTGCCGCACCACATAAGTATCCTCTTCATATCGCCCTACGCCTGTCAAAAACACAATTGTGCCGGCACCTCCGGCTAAACCGGAAGTCTCTGTGTCGATAAATACCGCCTCACGAAAATCGTATGATACTGGCGCATCTTTGCCCCCAAGATGCAGAGCGGCCGTGTGAGGTAGTTGCAGAAGCTCGGCCAAAGCCACGGTTCCTTGCCTGTGCCGCAAATCGTAATGAATAGTGCGCAGCAAGAAGCTCCCCGCTGCGGTTTCTATTTCTTCTACCTCCGGCAGATCACGTAAATCCTCAACAGAGAGGGGGAGTGTGGGCGGTTGGGGAGAGGTTGGGGAGGCCGGGGCAGGGCGAGACGACCGGCGTTTGAGACGACCGGCTTTGCGTAAACGGTCTAGTCGGGCCTGAATATCAGACATGTTTACTGGTTTTCGCAACAAGCTGGAGGGACTCCCAGTCTGCTTGCAATTGCTGCCATGCTTGATCTGAGATCATGAGATGCCCATATTCTACAGCATTATAGGCCTCGGTTAGGCGCTGTAGGGCCTCTTCTTGACCGGGGAAGGCCTGAATAAGGAGGGGGAGGTAGTCGTTGGGGGTTTGAGCGGGAAGGCGCGCATAGCCTCGTTTGGCTGCCAAACGCTGTAGGTTGGCATAGAGGTGGCGGACAGAAACTGCTGCATAAAATCGTCGTCCCAACCCGTAACGCCCTACTAATCCCGCCCAATCACGTAGGCGTTTCAACCCCGGGCCCAGGAATTCCTTTACTCCCAGCCGTTCCTTTGCCGCTACCATCTCACGTTTTTCGTTTGAGTGTAAGGAATGGCGGCTTTTACGACGCCGGTCCAGCCAAATGACGAGAATAGCCAATACAACGACAGTAACGAGGATAGGGATAATGTAGCGGAAGAGGATAATGAACCAGAGGGGAATCTGGGAGCTGGGAAGTTCGCCATTTTGTCCGAAAACTTCGGCGGCCGTAGGAGGCATGGTAATGAGTGGATTTTGACTGCTGTTGGGCCCCGTATGCGATTGAATAAAGTTGATCAACCACTGGAAGATGGGTTCGAACAGGCTGAGAAAAGCGAGGATAAGGGGTTCCAGGATGCGGATCAAACCGGAGGCGTAGGGGCTAATGATCTTTCCCAGCCAGGCAAAACTACGCAGATTCCACACCGCGTGCAGAGCGGCCGCCAGCAGCAAAACACTGGCGCTGGCAGCACTGAGGATGGGCAACCAGTCAGGAGGCAGGCCAGGTCCAGCATCCCCACGCGTGCGCATTTTATCCTCGATACGTCCCAGGGCCACCGCCATCAGGCTAAAGAAGAAAAAGGTGTAGATGAAAAGGGTAGGAGAACGACCTACCAGTTCAGAATAAAGAATAACACCCAAGATCAACCCCAAGACGCCCTTACGGAAATCAAGGCCGATGATGAAAAAGCCGATTTCGCGTTGCAGAAGAGTCACACCACGCCACCAGAGATAGGCCATCACCCCTAATGTGAGAAAAACTTCGATCCGCCGGGGATCATTATCAGTGAAGATGACCGCCAGCCACTCTCCACTGAGGACTGGTTCACCCCAGAATACATACAGGCGCACAACCAGCAGGCTCATGAGGAGAATTGCCGCCAGTACCGCCAATTCGAAAAGAGGGGAATCGATTTGACGGAGAGAAAGAGCATTTGCAACCAGCATAAGCACCAGAAGAATTCCCCAAAGTCCGAGTAGAAAGAACAGTTCGGGGGAATGCCAGCTGCGCGGGTTCAAGCTGATTACAATCGGCGCCAGCCACGACATTTCCATGCCGGCCAAAGCCAGAAAAATGGCATGACGTAGCCAGTTCGACTGTCGCCAAAAGAAGACAATGTCGCTAAACATGAGGGTGGCGTAAGGCCTGTCCAAGCTGATGAATGGTTTGTTGCTGCTGTTGTTGTGGGCTCAGGACCGATTCAGCACCGCTTGCGGGCTGAGATAAATCCAGAATGGGCATCGCCCCCAAGGGCACATGGTAGCTGAGGATGTGGCGTAGAGCAGGGGGGATGGGGTTAGGATCGAGGCTGATGAGAGCGATTCGGCGTCCCATCTGCTTGAGATCGAGTAAAGTGGCGGTGATATCGTCGCTGAGAATGGCAGTGACTAAAACGAGGGTACTCCCCCAGGGCAAGCGCGGGCTCTCAGCCAAGAGCAGCTTTTCGATGGGGGCAGTGGCAAAGGGGGTAACCGCGGCCAGCATCTCCAGGATGGCGGTAATCTGGCCGGGGGAACGGCCCGGCATGATTTTGATAGACTGGTCGGAACGAGGAAGGGCGCCGTTGGCCAGTAGCCCGGTGGGCCAGCGCTGTTGCACCCCATAGTAGCAGACGGAGGCAGCGACACTAATCGCCTGTTCGAGTACCTCGGGGATGACGCCGCGCCAATGTTGGGCAAGGGTAGCTACATTAAGAGCGACGATCAGGTTATGAGAAGTGGCGGGCTCGAGGACGCGTGTTTGTAGTTTCTGCCGTCTTGCCGTGGCTTTCCAATGCAGGCGACGGAAGTCGTCTTCGGGGTGGTAATCGCGTATGCCCACGGTGCGAATGGGGTCTTCGAACATGAACTGCGCCGTCCTGAGATCACCAAAAGGTTCTTTAGCAGGTAAGCCCAGGTCCGTGAGGGGTACGACTTGGGGATAAACGACAAGTATGTCCTCTTCTGGCCAGGTGTGACTCGTGCGGAAGAGGCCAAAGATGTCACCGGTTTCAATTTGGGCGGGGCCGAAGCGGAAAAATCCTCGTTCTGCCGCCCGAATCTGGTAGGTTCGTGTGATGCGCTCGTAGCCTTTGAGCGACCAAAAGGTGGAGAATTCTCCCTGATTGGTATCGCCGCGTTTCGCCACAGTACGATCGATGAGAGGGAGTTGTAGGGGGAAAATATCGGCAATACGCAGCCAGCTTACAGGGAGAAATTTACGGTTGGATACGGTTAAACTGAGTTCGACTGTTTCACCCACAAAGGCCCGTCGCAGCGAAAACTGGCGTCGATAATCGAGACCGAAGGTAGCCAGCTGGTTCCAGGTCCAACTGGCTGCGATGATGGCAAACAGCAATGTGGCAATGAGGAGTAAGCCTTCCAGCTTCCAGATCAACCCCGCCAGGGTGAGCAACAAGGCCATCGCAAACCAGGCATCACTGAACTGTTCTTGGACGCGCATATCACGCGTCCGCCTCCCGTAGCCGAAAAATGCCGGCAATTGTCCGATCTGCTGGCGAAAACTTGGTTTTTCCTGGGGCGGCGGAGCCTGCATGGCGGCGCGGGCTTCGTGGGCATCACGACCACGCATTTGTCGCCGAATCCGGCGCATTTCCTCAGACATGGTACGCTTACTTGAAGACCGGCACTTCGACTTCGTTGATCACCTCGGCAATGACTTCGGCCGGGGTTCGACCACGCAAGCGGGTTTGGGGACTGATGTGAATGCGATGGGTGAGAACATAAGGCGTCATCGCCTTGACATCGTCGGGGAGCACGAAATCGCGACCGCGCAGGGCGGCATAGGCCTGAGATGTGCGATACAAGGCCAAGGCACCACGTGGACTCACACCTAAATCGACGGCGGGATGGTCACGAGTGGCGCGTACGATGCGAACCATGTATTGCCGCACAGAGTCCTCGACCCGTACCTCACGCAGCTGTTGCTGCATTTCCAGGATTTGGTTTTCATCGACCACCGCTTCGAGCTCGATCAAGGGGTCTTGGTGGGCGTAGCGGAGGAGCAATTGGTCCTCTTGTTCGGCGGTGGGGTAGCCTAAGGAGGTTTTGATGAGAAAACGGTCGACCTGAGCTTCGGGGAGGGGAAAGGTGCCTTCGAGTTCGATAGGATTTTGCGTAGCCAGCACTAAAAAGGGGCGTGGCAGAGCAAAAGTTTCCCGATCCACGGTAATTTGCCGCTCTTGCATGGCTTCGAGCAGGGCTGACTGTGTGCGTGGGGTGGCGCGGTTGATTTCATCAGCAAGAACGATTTGCCCCATCAGGGGTCCTGGACGAAATTCGAAGCTTTGTGTTTTTTGGTTATACCAGAAAATGCCGGTAACATCCGAAGGAAGGAGGTCGGGGGTGAATTGGATGCGGGCGAAAGAACAGCCAAGAGAGCGGGCAAGGGCCTTGGCCAGGGTGGTTTTTCCGATGCCGGGCACATCTTCAAAAAGGATGTGGCCTTCGCAGAGAAGGGCAATCAAGGCCAATTCGGTGATATTTTCTTTGCCAATGACAACCCGGCTGACATTGTCGGTAACGGTTTGGGCGAATTGTTGAATGGTCATAGAGAGTAGGGTGTGTAAATGAGGTAGGGCGACATAGATCATGCCGAACTCTCATTGTACTCCCTTTACCGGCAGCTCACAATTTGCAAGCTACCTCGGGCAGACATTTCAAAATGGGGGCAGCACTCTCAGTGACAGGGCAAGCAATTTCGACAAGATCGTACCTTCGTCCCCATCATTTTCCCTGTTTCCCGCCCACCTGATCACACCCCTCTTATTGGTCACCGTGAGTTTGGCCCTGGGGATACGAGGGGGATTAGGGCCAGTAGACAAGGGGTTATTGCCCTAACCCGTAGGGTAAGCGTAGGTTTGGCGTCCAGCAGGCCTTGTCTGTTTCTGCTAAGGTAGGGGATAAGAGATGGCAATCTCTTCTTCTCCTCCTTTTGATGAGCGCTCACGGTAGGGCAGCCGTGAGCGCTCAACGCGTATGCTGATTGGGCGATGAAGGTGTGGTAACCGTCTGCTTCATCTTGATGGCGGTAAATGCCCGGATTATGGTTTTCTCATCAGGTTGCGCTCTTCTTCCGAGAGAGCGACCGTTTCGTCGTCAGAAGGAGCCAAACGTTGGGTGGGGGGAGGTGGCACATAGGCCGGCTGGGGAGCTGCGGCAGGTTTATGGGGGTAAGCGCCGCAGTGAGGACACCGTTTCCAGCTGGGGTCCAGGAGTTGGTTGCATTGGGGGCAGGGGTGCCGCAGTTCTTTTTCACAATACGGGCAAAACTGCCAAGCGACTTCGACCGGACGACCGCAATGGGGGCAGGATGGTGCTTTTTCTATCTCACGCAGCAGCGCTTCTTCTTCTAAGGCACGATCGTATTGTTCGGCCAGGGTCTGTTTGGGGCGCAAAAGCAGGTAGAGCAGAACCCCGATCGGGCCGAAAATGGCTACCAACAAGGAAGCCAGGAGGGCGGCGAAGATATCGGCGGAACGGGTACGAATGTCGCGCCAGGTCCAGACGATAAGGCCAACCCAAAAAGCGACAACAAGACCGCCGCTGATGGCAACGACCCATTCCAGGCCAACGCCGATAAGATTTGCTAATTGTTCAGGCATTGAGTGCGTTTCTCCAGAGAGATGAGGCTCGAAGAGGAGCCATGTGCTCAACCTCCAATCGTAAGCGGGCGGCGGGAAGCGCGTCCGGAAGCGGGGCTGAGCAAGGGCTAATCATAGCATAAAGTGCCGAAACTGGAGAAACTATCAAGGCGTAAAAGCTATTGGCCTTGCTCCTCATTGTCCTCTTTGGCGAGTTCCCGGCGCAGGACTTTACCAACCGCGCTCTTGGGAAGCTCAGAGCGGAACTCTACATGTTTGGGGACTTTGTAGCCTGCCAAGCGTTCGCGGCAATAGCTGCGGATTTCCTCGGCGGTAAGAGTTTTGCCTTCTTCCAGGACAATCCAGGCTTTGACCGCCTCGGATGTATGAGGATCGGGCACGCCCGCCACACCTACTTCTTTGACAGCCGGATGGCTGGCAATGACTTCCTCGACTTCGCGCGGCCATACCTGAAATCCGCTGGGCTTGATCACATCTTTTTTGCGGTCGACGATAAAGAGATAGCCATCTTCGTCCAGATACCCCAAATCGCCTGTAAATAGCCAGCCGTCTCGAATCGTTTCTGCTGTAGCCTCTGGGCGATTGAGGTAGCCAAGCATGAGCTGCGGCGCTTTGAGAATGATTTCGCCTACTTCGCCTGTCGGCAGCTCTTGCTCACCTGTTTCGGGATCGACAATGCGTACGATGACATCGGGCACGGGCATACCCACCGAACCAACTTTATATTCGCCCAAGATGGGTGTACATACAATCGCCATCATCGATTCGGTGAGAGCATAGCCTTCGACAATGCGGGATTGTGTGCGCGCCTCGAAACGTTCTTTTGTATCACGCAGGAGGGCGGAAGCGCCCGAGATACAAAGGGTGATAGAATCGAGTTTGGCTTCTCCTGACTTGACTTTAGGATGATTGAGAAGACCATTGAAAAAAGTGGGAACGCCGGGAACGAAAGTAGCTTTTGTCTTTTCGATGGTTGTGATCACATCATCTAAATCGCGGGGATTGGGGACCAGGGCCATGGTCCCGCGTTGCACGAGAGCAACCGTCTGTACGCCGGCCGCGGCAAAGACATGAAAAAGAGGCAAACTGGTGAGAAATATTTCATTCCATTCCTTAAAAGCATGCTTAAACCACTCACCAATCTGCATTCCCGAGATGACCAGAGCCTGATGTGAGCCTAAGGCCGCTTTAGAAAGGCCGGTGGTGCCGCCGGTAAAGAGGATGAGCCCCGGGTCTTTGGGATCGATATCGATGTCTGGGCGAGGAGCCCCACGCTGCTGTTTCATGATGTCCTGAAACCAAACATCTTCCGGGGCCAGAGTGATATGGTGACCTTCTTTCTTTTCTTTAAGCAAAGTAAAGAGCAGGCGTAATAGGGGCGAGAGATACTCTTTGATGTTGGTGGCGATAATGCGCCGGAGGGGTGTTTTGTCTTGAACTTCTTTGACTTTATCATAGAAGGCCGTCATGACAATAGCCGTCTCGGCGGCACATTCGTTGAACATATGCTCCAATTCACGACCTGTGTAAAGAGGATTGATCGAGGCGGCAATGGCCCCCGCCTTCCAGATACCCAGTTCGGCAATAACATATTGTGGTGAATTTGCCATGAGGATGGCAACTCTATCTCCCTTTTTAATGCCCATAGCCACCAACCCTGCCGCAAATTCGTCACTTAAACGGTCCAGCTCTTTGTAAGTAATTGTTGTCCCCTTGAACCATAGAGCAGGATGCTCAGGGCGTAAGGTAGCGGTTTCATGCACAATATCCGCCAAAGTCTTTGAAGGATAAGGCGCCAGCGAAGCGCGTACACCTTCATCATAATGTGCAATCCAAGGCAATGTTGACATTGAAATCCCTCCATTGAACGTAAAAACACAAGACATCCAGTCAGTATGACAGACCATACCAACACCTCTATTGTAACCGAAGACAAGTCCTTTGTCGAACGCTATTTTCAGAACGGACATCGGTCTTAGTCCTTCCTTCCACTTTATGCTATCATGATTATTATGAGCAAAGGCGCCGATAATAACGTTATTCATAGTTTTGGAGAACGGCTGGCACTCGATCAGGCCATGCGTGGTTTGGCCGATGCCCCTAACACGTTCGAGCGCGAACGCCGCGCTCATGAGCTTGCCGAACATGGGGATAAGGTCATTCCTGCTCTGCTACGGCAACTCGATACCGATCATCCGGGATTACGCGGGGGGTTGGGATTGTTGGCACAATTTTTGGATCGCGAGACCATTGTGCCAATATTGCATCGTGTCGCTGCCGATCCAAAACGATCACAGGCGGCCCGAATCACGGCCATTATGATTCTCGAGCGCTATCTCGACGAAGATGTTGACCCCCGGCTGGCGCCTGACATCAACACAGCAAGCGCTATTGCCCAGCAGAATGCCAAAGAAGCACTGCGCCTGGCTCAAACACAGCCTGTGGTCTATGTTGAATATGCAGAACAGCTTCTTGATGAGCCGCCGGAAATTGTGCATGCTGTTATCCGTGTCATTTCGCAACTCGAGGATGCGGAAAAAGCATTCTTGTTGGCAGCCATCGCCGCCTATGCTCCCGAAGGCGTGATTCACCCCATTCTCAGGCATTTAGGCAGCTTTCGATATCCTCAGGCTTACAAAGCTTTGAGTATACTCGCTCATCTTACCCCCACCACGTTGCAAGCTCCTGCCCGCAGACAGATGCGCAAATTACGCATGGCAGGTGTTGAAGTAGATGAAAACACCACGCTCCGTGCCCTATGGTCACCCACCAGCGCCAGTGGACAAAGCATGTTATGGTTTATTCGCCATCAGCCCCCCAAAGCCACGGCCGATTTATTGATCATCCTTCTCCACGATATGGCTGGTGTGCTCCATGTCGATGCCCAGCCCGATCTTCCCCTCACAGAACTCCCTTTCCCTGCCTCGACTGGTTATCTCCATCGTCTCAAGATATCTGGCGCTGCTCAGCCCCTGTATTTGGCTGAAATCAAGCCTGCCCAAGGGTTGTCTTTACTCGATGATGCGTTATCTGCCATGCAGAGGGAGAATGCACCGTGGCCAGCAGAACTGGCTGTGTATGGCCATTGGCTGTGGGCGAATCCCACTTTTGAAGAGGTTACACCCTCCTGGCCTTCCTATCCTCTCCCCACAACAGATGCGAGCGCCAGTCGCTATGAAGAATTTTTCGACCACCCCCCGCCTTTAGTGCCTGGGCATGGGAACTATCCATCTCTGAATCGTACTGGCAGGGGGAAAATGCTGAACAGGCCCTGAAGGAGGGGAGCCCTGCCTACAAGGCGGCCATTCAGGCCATATTGGCGCCAGATAGCATTGAAATTCTCAGCCGGCGTCTGAGACGACAGATTCTTTGGCTCATCCTTGTGCAACAGCCCGAAGTGGCCGCTCTTGCCATGGCCGCACAAGATGCCCTGCATCAGCGTCAAAGTGAACATCCCTTTGTCAAGCAATTTGCCTGGCGTAGTCTACTTATGACTGCTGCCGACCGCGCTACTCGTACAGTCCTCCGTTTAATCAAATGAAAGATATCAGGCAACATCTCTACCCCGTCATCCTTGCCGGTGGTGTGGGGAGCCGTCTGTGGCCCCGCAGCCGCAAAAGCACCCCCAAACAGTTTCTCGATCTGACCGGAAATGCCCGCTCGATGCTGCAAGAAGCTTTTCAGCGCGTGATTTCCCTCACATCAGGCGATAATATTTTTGTAATCACCAATGCTGAATATGTCGATATCGTCCATAAGCAGCTTCCAGAATTACCGTTAAGCAATATTGTGGGCGAACCGGCGGCACGAGGCTCGGCCGCGGCCATCGGTCTGGCCGCGATTCACTTGCAGCAGCATGATCCTGAGGCTGTCATGGCTGTCCTCACCGCAGATCACCTCATTCGTAAACCAGAAGCTCTTCGTCAGGTTCTAGTGGCCGGGGCCGAACTTGCTCAGGATGGGGAACTGATTACGCTCGGGATTGAGCCCAGTTATCCGGAAACAGGCTACGGCTATATCGAAATGGGTGAGATTTTGGGTGAATACAACCATCGTATCGCTCGCCGGGTTGTGCGTTTTCGCGAAAAACCGGATGCGGCCACGGCTCAGTCCTTTGTCGAGGCGGGTAACTTTGTGTGGAATAGCGGCATGTTTATTTGGCGTGTCGATGCCATTATGGCCGAATTTGCCCGCCAATTGCCTGAACTTTACTCAGCCCTCCAGAATCTGGCTCCTGCCATCAACACTCCTCAGGCGCCTGATGCCTTTGCGCGCTACTGGATGCCATTGCAAGGAAATGTTACAATTGATTATGGTGTGATGGAAGGTGCCCGTTCCGTTGCTGTTTTTCCCATCGATTTGGGCTGGAATGATATCGGCTCCTGGGCAGCCTTACTCGAAGTGTTACCCAAGGATGAAGATGGCAACGTTGTCCATGCCAAGCACCTCTATCATGACAGCAATAATATCCTGGTTTTTAGCGAAAATCGGGTGATTGCCACCATCGGATTGCGCGACATGATCATTGTCGATACCGATGATGTCGTATTGGTCATGCCGGCTGAGCGTGCCCAAGATGTCAAGAAACTCATTACCGATTTGAAAAACCAAGGACTCATTCACTATCTTGATTAGGTGCGTGGGGGACGGCCCAAGTTTCTTAGCGAACCATGGCATCTTTTCTCTCTTCCAACTTTCCCATCGCACAGGACGGGTATGATGAATCAACGTGACCAACGACTTCCCTGGCTGATAGGCATTGCCGTTTTGGTGATTATTCTTTGCTGTTGCCTCATTGTTGTTGCCAGCTTTGTCACCGTAAGCATGCTCAACGGTTCCCAGCCTGCTTCTCAAAACAATATACCCGCACCCCAAGCAAGTTTCCCCACCCCCACCCCTCTTCCTCCCCAGGTTTTAGCACCAAGTTCTGATATCGAAACCGAAATCTATCGTAATGTCTACGAGCGTGCTAATCCCAGCGTGGTTTCCGTACGCATTCTGACCCAAGATATTATAGACCAGATGCCGGAGACCGACATTCATCCCTTTTATTACAGTACCGGCGAAGGTTCTGGTTTCGTGATCGATGAACAGGGGTATATTGTTACCAATCGTCATGTGGTAAGCGATGCTAGCAGCGTGGTCGTGCAGTTCTATGACGGCCTACTCGCCCCAGCCGAAATTGTCGGTATGGATCGTGATACCGATTTGGCTGTTCTCAAAGTCGATCCCAACGGATTGAATCTACAGCCGGTTACTTTTGGCAGTATCGATGAGTTGCATGTTGGCGATCGCATCATCGTGATCGGGAATCCCTACGGGAATACCAATACCCTTACGGCAGGCATCGTCTCTGCCCTGGGCCGGCAAATGGAGCTCCCCGATACCAATTTCCTTCTCCCTGAAGTCATTCAAACCGACGCCGCTATCAATCCGGGCAATAGTGGTGGGCCAATGCTCAATGCCCAGGGACAGGTGGTGGGCGTAGCCTTTATGCTTCAGTCAGCCACTCGCGCTAACGCCGGTATTGGTTTTGGTATTCCTGTTTATTTCGTGGAACGGGTTGCCAAAGCGATTATCGAAAATGGTGAATACCAGCATTCCTATCTCGGTATCCGCGGCAATGGCCTGTCCCCCTTCGAAATTCGCGCTTTGGGGTTGAATGTTGAATATGGGATTCTCATTGCCGAAGTTTTGCCCAACACACCGGCTGATAAAGCAGGGCTGCGTGGGGGCACGAAGGAAGTCGAGGTCGAAGGAGCCACTTTCGTCTTGGGCGGGGATATCATTATCGCCATCGATGGCCAACCTACAAAAACCTTTGACGATTTACTGGCCTATTTGGGACGCTACACCCAACCCGGCAGTCAGGTGACCCTAACAGTCATCCGGGACGGTCGCCCCATTGACATCACTGTGACCTTGGCGGCGCGGCCGCAATAAAGAGGCCTTCACAGAGAAGAGCCTGTAACAATTTAGTCGGCATTTGGGGATCGACGTTGCGACGCACTTCCGAAGTGCGCCGCAACTGGGGTCATAACACTTATTTCACCGACCAAACTGATATGCTCTCCACAGAGAAGGATCATTTTTCTTGTATCGCAGTCCATAGTATACTTTCACTATATCCCCCGCTCAACATTGGAGGCCATTGTGGACTGGACGACCATTGCTACATGGATCATTCAAGGCGTCATCTTATTTGGTTTTGCTACTTTAGGCGTCATTCTTGGACAACGTCTCTTCAATCGCCCCACCCCCGTTGCTCCTCCGGCCAAAAGCACAGAAACCCCACCCCCTCCCCCTGTCCCCGAACCATTTACGGCACCGATTGCATCGGCACCGCCACCGGCATCATCTTCCTCCCAAACCAGTAGCGATCTCGATATTCAACGAGCTGTCGAGTTTTCGGAAAGTGGGCGGATGTTGCTGGTACTCGACATGCCCGCCGCCCTTTTAGATGATGACAAAGCCCTGATCGACGCCTGGATCGAGTCTGTCGGTTGGGCCCGGGTCGAAAGACAGCGTATGGATCGGGGTGAGCCCGGCCTGAGTGATGATCTCGCCACGGCAGGGGCACCACTGACTGCGCTCGACCCCACCAATGTCGATCCCGAAGTCTTGGGAACGCAGCTCAACCAGGTGCTCAACCGCTTACAGGTCTCAGCAGAACGACGACGGCATTTCCGTGCTCTTTTGGAACAAAACTTTCCTGCAGACGACGAAGAATAAGCATATTTTGTAGGCGAAAAGCATGAGTGACTCAGCGCCAGGCTATTTCACAATTCATGATTTACCCGCCGACACCCGCCCGCGAGAACGTCTTGCTCGCGTAGGTGCTGGCTCTCTCAGCGATGCCGAGCTTTTGGCCATTATTTTACGTAGCGGCGCTCAAGGTATCAATGTCATTGACATGGCCACCGCTCTCATGCGGCATTACCGGAGCCTGAACGGTCTGGCACAGGCCACCTACGCTGATCTACAACAACACCGGGGGATGGGTGAGGCAAAAGCGGCACAGATCCTGGCTACGCTTGAATTGGGCCGGCGTCTTATCGTGGCCGATCCCGGCAATCGCAAACAGGTGAGCTCGGCCCATGACGTAGCACAGTTACTCATGGCCGAACTGGCCTACGCCGAGCAGGAACATGTCAAAGCTGTGTTGATCGATACGCGCAACTACGTTATTGCTACCCCCACCATTTACAAAGGTTCTCTCAACAGTGCGCATATTCGTGTAGGCGAACTCTTCAAGGAAGCGATTCGTCGCAACGCCGCCGCTATCATTCTTGCCCACAATCACCCCAGCGGCGATCCTACCCCCTCTCCCGAAGATGTTATCCTCACTAATCGCATTGTGCAGGCGGGAAAGCTCCTCAACATTGAAGTCCTCGATCACATAGTCCTGGGGCATCAAAGGTTTGTCAGTCTTAAAGAACGAGGATTGGGATTTCCCAAGAGGTAGGAAGCATTGGCGATGCTCTTAGGCCATGCTTTCATAGCACTCCGGACGGCGATCGCGCAGCACCGGAATGCGTTGGCGTGCGGCATCCACCTCATCTAGCTCAATCGTCGCCGTCAACAAAACTTCCTCCTCCTCCCCTTCACAAATTGTCTCACCCCAGGGATCGATGACGGCGGAATGGCCGCAAAAGGTGTTGGCATCGTCACAACCAACACGATTAACGCCCACAAAGAAGCACTGATTTTCGATGGCACGGGCGCGTAGGAGAATGCGCCAGTGTTCGAGGCGCGGATGGGGCCATTCGCTGGGAAGTACCATCAATTTTGCCCCCTTCACGGCATAGGCACGAAAGAGTTCAGGAAAGCGAAGATCATAGCAGATACCCATTCCCACGCGTCCCCAGGGCAGGTCGAACAACCCGGGCCGACATCCTGGTACCAACCAGCGGTCTTCATCCATGAGGCCGAAGCGATGGATTTTGGCATAGGGCTCGCTGATCTCACCCTGGGGGCCAAACCAGGGCGCACCATTGATTATGCCGGCGGGTGTTCTAATCAGCAGCGATCCTGTGATCCACAGGCCGAATTCTTGTGCCCACAATGACAGGGTGCGGGGGAGGGAGCCATCAGGCAGGGTTTCGGCCAGGATATCTGCTTTTTCCAAAACATAGCCTGTAGACCAGAGTTCTGGCAGGATTAGTATTTGTGAACGACGCTGACTTGCTTCTGCGATCATCGTGCGAAGCCGTTGGAGATTGAGGCGAGGCTCGCCCAAGTGAATGTCCATTTGGGCGAGAGAGAGGGTGAGGGAAGACATGAGAAGGGTCGGAGGTGATTCAGGTTTCGTCGGAAGTGTTTTTCTGGCTGGCTTCCAGCAAAGCATCGAGGGCAGCGCCGGGATCATCGAGCGAGACGTTTTTGATATCCTCAGGAAGAGTCTCGGATTCAGGAGGAGGCTCTGGGGTCGCAGCTGGCGAGGCCTCGGGGTAGACAATACGGGCTGGCTCTTCTTCTGCGGCCGCAGTATCCGCGCCTTCTTTTTCGAGCTTCTCGGCGGGAACAACGGGCGCTTGGATGGGAGTCTGTGCTCGACCCGTAAAGAGGCGGCTCAAGAGAAAAGCGCCTAATACAATCAAGAGAACCGGCCATAGCTTTACCAGCACACTTTCGTTACCACCCAAACCTTCTCCCAGGAGCATTAAAGAAAATGCTCCAAGGACGCCGGTCATCACTAAGGCCCATAAAAAACGTCGCCGGTTGCCGACCAGCAGGTAAATAAGTAAAAAACTGATGGCAAAGCCCCCAAACAGCAGCGCACCCAAGATGAAAGCGGAAAAGCGGTCGGTATCCGGCACCATCATCGAAATCGTCGCCCAACCAACGCCTCCCATCGTGGCGATCAAACCGGCTGTTAGTAGCGCCCACCAGCGTTGCTTGCGGTCGCTAAGGAATAACACCACAAAACCCAGGATAACGCCTCCCAGGAATAATAGCCCCAACCAGGGAGGGGCCACCGTTTCGAGAGTAGTAAGGTAGACTACGGCTCCTAAAGAGATCAGACTAAAGCCGGGGATGGTAAAAGCCCAGCGCTGGGGTTGTAAAAGGATGGCTATCAAAAAGGCTGCACCAGCTAATGCCAGCAAGGCAGCAATGGCATAGGCGGTATAAATTTTATAGGGGTCGAGTACGCCAAAGTTATAGAGCAAGCCGGCGATACCCAAGAGCAGCAACAGGATGCTCCATAAAAGTGTATTCGTTTGGTTTCGTTTCATAGTCAACTCCTTATTCAGAATAAATATCGTTCGTTTGTTTTGCCAGCATGAGCAATTCTGTTAGGATGCCATAGCAGGGGCCGGTTCGTGCAGACGGCTCATCATCATCAGCGCCAGGGCAAGGAAAACGGCACTAAAGAGCCAAATACTGGTATGACCCACCAGATCGATGGTCCATCCCCCGAGGATGGGCCCGGTAATCGCTGCTGCCGATGAAGCGAAGTAATACAGGCCGGTATAGGCACCAATACGCTCTTCACCCCCCACATCATAAACAATGGGAAGAGAATTGATATTGATTAAAGCCCAAAACATGCCCATCATCGCCAAAAGTGCCAGCAAAACCGTACTGCTACGCACAAAATTACCGAAAAGTAGTCCTATGAACATCCCTGCCAATCCCACCATGATCGTACGTTTGCGCCCGAATTTTGTGGCAATATAACCGCTGGGGATGGCAAAGAGGATGAGTGTAGCGGCAAAGGCTGTCAACATTTGTGTGCCGGTACCTTCATCAATTTTTAGAACATTGCGGGCATAAATCGTGAAAAAGGCCTCCATCGCATTCCATCCCACAAACCAAAAGAAGATAGCACTGAGGATGGTTACACCATTCCGATCTTCATGCTTCCATACTTCTCGTAAGTTGGCCCATAGGCCCACCTTTTCCATCGATGGCGTATCGATTTCTTCCGGCTCTTTGACGAAAAGGATGACCATGCCAATACCAATCAACATGACGCCAGCACCGACGATAAACGGTAAGGGGACACCGATTTTGTACAGTGCCCCTCCCCCAAACAGTGCCAGGGCCCCGCCAACTCCGCCCATGAGGTTGATGACACCGTTGGCCTTGCTACGTTGCTCGCTGGGGAAGAGGTCTCCCAGGTAGGCCACGGTAGGAGAGCGAAACAAGGCCATCCCAATGTTCGTGCCCAGGATGGCCAAAGCAATCAAGACAAAGTTTTCACGCACAAAAGGAACCAGCATAAAGAATATGGCAGCCAGAGGCGCGCCCAAGAGGAGCCACGGTTTGCGCCGCCCCAGTCGCGTCCAGGTATGATCACTTTTTTCGCCTACCCAGGGCTGGACAAACATGTTGATGATGTTGTCCCAGGTGAGAATAAAACCGATCAAGGCGGCCGAAAGCCCTAAATCCTCCAACATAGGAGGGATCAGCGAATTGAAAATAGGCCAGATAATGGAAATACCAAAAAAGCCAAAGCCAACTGTGAAAGTATAGCGCCAGTTCATGACAAACCTCTCTCAAAAACGTGAGCGTAGTACTCAGTCAGGTATGATTCGGCAACAGTCATTTTGGGTGAAACGAGCAAGCTCACCATTCGCCATCCAGAGTTTCTTCACTTCATTCAAAATGACATATTTTTCATTACAAATTGACCGAATCGTGGAAATCCAACGAGAAAAAACGAAGGATCCGATCGGAAAAATGGTCGTCGATATGAAGTGCATCATACCAGGGAAGGACATCATACGCAATGTCTCTCGCCCAGACGAATAATCAAGCGACATTCCGATTGGCCCCATCCAATTGGCGGTCTTTGGCCGTAGACAGGCAGAGGCGAAGGCGTTAAAATAAAAAGATAGTCAAACATCGAACAGATCGCCAGCAGGCGGTTTGATTCGTTCAATTTTGGAGGTTTTCTTATGGAACGTACAACTGGTACTTTTACTGTCAAATCCGGACTCGCCGACATGTTGAAAGGCGGCGTGATCATGGATGTCACCAATGCTGAACAAGCTCGTATCGCCGAAGAGGCCGGGGCCTGTGCTGTGATGGCGCTTGAGCGTGTACCTGCCGATATTCGCGCCCAAGGTGGTGTCGCCCGCATGAGTGATCCCGAAAAAATCCTTGAGATTATGGACGCGGTTACCATTCCTGTGATGGCCAAGGTTCGTATTGGTCACTTCGTGGAGGCACAGATTCTAGAGGCACTCGGCGTCGATTTTATCGATGAAAGCGAAGTCCTGACCCCTGCCGATGAAGAACATCACATCAATAAATGGAATTTCAAAATTCCCTTTGTGTGTGGTTGCCGCAATTTAGGCGAGGCTCTGCGCCGGATTTCTGAGGGCGCGGCCATGATCCGCACCAAGGGTGAGGCCGGTACCGGTGATGTCGTCGAAGCCGTGCGCCACGCCCGCGCCGTCCTGGGCGAAATTCGCCGTTTGCAAACAAAAGCTCCTGAAGAACTCTTTACTTATGCCAAAGAAATCGGTGCCCCTTACGACCTTGTTAAAATGACGGCAGAACTTGGGCGCTTACCAGTCGTCAACTTTGCTGCCGGCGGCGTGGCTACCCCCGCCGATGCTGCCCTCATGATGCAGTTGGGTGTGGATGGCGTGTTTGTTGGTTCCGGCATCTTCAAGAGCGGCAATCCAGCCAAGCGCGCCGAGGCCATTGTCAAGGCTGTGACCCACTACCAGGATGCCAATATTTTGGCCGAAGTGAGCCGCAACCTGGGCGAGCCCATGGTCGGCCGCACAGTCGAATCAATGCCCGAATCGGAACGCATTGCCGGCCGCGGCTGGTAAAGATGGCGCTATGAAGATCGGAGTTCTTGCCCTGCAAGGGGCCTTTCGTGAACATATCAAAAAACTACAGCAAATTGGTGTCGAGGCGGTGGCCGTACGCCTTCCCTCAGACCTCGATGATCTGCAAGCATTGATCATCCCTGGTGGAGAATCCACTACCATGGGCAATCTTGCCTCCTCTTTTGGCTTGGTGACACCACTGCGCCAGTTTTGCCGTAGCCATCCGGTGTGGGGCACCTGCGCCGGTTTGATTTTGCTTGCCAACGCTGCGCGTGGCCAGAAGAAGGGTGGCCAGGCCCTGATTGGTGGGCTCGATGTGGAAGTCGATCGTAATTATTTTGGCCGTCAAGTCGACAGCTTCGAGATCGATTTACAGGTGCCGGCTTTAAGTAAAGTGGCATTACCCGAAGACCCCTTAGGGCCCTTCCATGCCATTTTCATTCGGGCCCCCGTCGTTACCCGCGTCGGTCCCGAAGTCGAAGTACTGGCAACCCTGCCAACTGGTGAAATCATTGCCGTGCAACAGGGACGACTCCTGGGTACAGCTTTTCATCCTGAACTCAGCGACGATTTGCGGTTCCATCGCTATTTTGTGGCCCTGGTGGCCGGGGCCCTGGCTGCTTCCAACAACGGCCAACGACAACGGATTATTTCCCATTCCTCATGAAACCCAACTATGGCGTCGATCTCAGCCGCTACATGCTCATCCCGCGTGTTCTGATCATAGCCACCCACGGGGATGAAATCCTTGTCATTCGCCGTGCTGCTCATAAAAAACTGTGGCCGGGGGTGGTCAATGCGCCGGGAGGGCATGTAGAGGTTGGGGAAGATCCGCTGCAAGCGGCACGACGCGAATTATGGGAAGAAACCGGTATCGAGGCGACAAAACTGGATTTACGGGGGATGCTCATTACGGATTCAGAACAGCCCGGCGTGGGCATCCTCGTATTTATCTTCCGGGCCGAGGTTGAAGACACCCAGCTTACGGCCAGCAGCGAAGGTACACCCTTGTGGTTGTCTCGTAACGCCCTGGCGAACGAGACGATACTACCCGATTTCCCATTGTTGCTCTCCTTGTGCTTGGACCAGCCTGCATTTTTCTATGTGCACAAGCGGGCTGAGGAGGACGGCAGCGAAGAAATTAAGGTACGCCTCGACTCGAATATGTCGCTTGCTGCGACAGAACTGCTTTAGATCATGGCTAAAGGAGGGGAAATTTGAGATAATAGCGCGGGCGATAACATGTACGAAGAGCTCATACAGACGTATTGATCAAGGAGAAGCAAACGATGTCGATTCCCTGGGCCGAACGCTACGCCTTACGCATGCAACGCATTGGCAGTTCTGTCATTCGTGAGTTGCTTAAATTTACGACACAGCCAGACGTCATCTCCTTTGCGGGGGGATTACCCGCGGCCGAGCTTTTTCCCTTGCAGGCATTTCAACAAGCCAGTGAGCGTGTCTTACAGGAACGAGGTGCCAGTGCTTTACAATACAGCATTACCGAGGGCTATCTCCCCTTGCGAGAATGGTTGTGTGCGTTCTATGCTCGGCAAGGGGTCCAGCTCCACCCCGACAACATCCTCATGACCTCCGGCTCTGCCCAGGCCCTTTATCTTACCGGCAAGATTTTCATCAATGCCGGTGACCCTGTGCTGGTGGAACGCCCCACTTTTTTGGGCGCTTTACAAGCCTGGAACGGTTTTCAGGCCAGTTACGTCTCTGTTCCCCTCGATGATCACGGTATCCGACCCGATGAGCTAGGCCGTGCCCTGCGCGTGGGGCCTCGCTTTGCCTATGTGATCCCCACCTTCCAGAATCCTAGCGGCGCCACCATGTCTTTGGACAGGCGCCAGCATTTACTGGAGTTGCTGGATCATTACGGTGTCCCCGTGCTCGAGGATGATCCTTACAGCCGACTATTCTACGAAGAAACGGTTCCTCCTTCTTTGCTGGCACTGGAAATGAAAAGAGCTGGCGTTTCCACGATTGAAGAGGGTAACGTCATTCACACCTCTACCTTTTCGAAAATCCTGGCGCCAGGACTTCGTCTTGCCTGGGTCATCGGCCCCCGCGATGTGATCAGGCACTACGTCAATGCCAAACAAGGTATCGATCTTCATACCAGCGGCTTTGTACAGCAGGTCGTGTACGAAGTCGTGAAGGATGGTTTTTTGCAAGAGCATTTGTCCAAGGTTCGCCAAGTTTATCAGAAGCGACGCGATACGATGTTGGCTGCACTGGCAGCTACCATGCCTGCTGCTGTGAGTTGGAATAAGCCTCTGGGCGGGCTTTTTTTGTGGTTGCAACTGCCACCGCACATCGATACCGCACAACTCCTTGAGACTGCCAAGCAGCGTCGGGTCGCCTTTATTCCCGGAGCAGCCTTCTATGCCACCCATGCCGAAAGCGGACGACACACGATGCGGCTCAATTTCTCCAATGTGAGCGAATCCGCGATTAGAGAAGGCATCAGTCGTCTGGCTGAAGTAATCCGGACGCATTTGTAAACAGACACCATGAGCGGCTGCACGCCAAGAGAGACGAAAGTAGGACGCAGATAGCGCTGATGCCCGCAGATTTGCGCAGATTTCTATCTTTTTGATCAGCGTCATCATCGTTCTATTCTTCGAACCGTCTTCGTGAGATGCACCTTTCCGTTCGACTACGAAAATCTCGAATTTGGTAGTCGTTGCCTTCAGGAGGTCTAGCAACTGTATGGATATTTCAATTCCCCGCGAAATACGACCTGATGAGTACCGTATTGCCCTGACACCGGCTGGTGTGGAGGCTCTGATCAAAGCGGGTCATCGCGTCTATGTCGAGCACAATGCCGGGGCGTTGGCCGGGTTCGAGGATGACGCCTATCGTGCTGTGGGTGGGCAAATCATCTACAGCCACGAAGAGGCCTTTCGGCGTGCTCAGATCATTGCTAAATTTACTCGCCCTACCCTCGATGAATTGCGAATGATGAGCGAAGGCCAGATTCTTCTAGGATTTTTGCATCTGGCGGCGGGGCGTCGCGAAAAAATCCAGGTTTTGAAGGAGCAAGGAGTCTGTGCCATTGGTTGGGAAACAGTACAACAGGAGGATGGCGTCTTGCCGGTGCTACACGGCATCAGTACTATTGCCGGCCGATTTTTACCCCAGATTGTAGGTCGTTTTTTGCAGAGTAATGAAGGGGGGCGGGGTGTGATGATGTCGGGTTGTGCGACGGTGCCGCCGGCCGAAATCGTCATTCTTGGTGCCGGCACCATCGGTACTGAAGCGGCTCTGGCCCTCGCCGGCAACAAAGCCTCAGTCTATGTGCTGGATATCAATCCTGCTGCCCTGGAACGTGCCAGCCGCCTTCTCGATGGCCGTGGGGTCACGATGTATGCCACTGCCACCAATATTCGTAAAATGGTACGTTTTGCCGATGCAGTCATCGGCGCCGTCTATGTGCCCGGTCAGCGTACGCCTATCCTCCTCTCACGTGCCGATATTCGCTCGATGCGGCCACGTAGTCTTTTCGTCGACGTCAGTATCGATCAAGGTGGATGTGCCGAGACCAGTCGCCCCACCACCCACTCCAATCCGACCTATGTCGCTGAAGGCGTCCTGCACTATTGCGTGCCTAACATCACCAGTGTAGTCGGGCGAACCATCACCCATGCCATGACTTATCTCACACTACCTTATCTCCTGCAATTGGCGAACGAGGGCGTAGACGGGGCGATTCGGGCTTTTCCGGAGTTGGGCCGGGGTGTCAATATCCGTGAGGGTCAGGTCATCCATGAAGGCTTAAAGACAGCTTTGACGGGCAGAGGTGAAGCATGAATAGTTGGACGCGGCTATATCGTGCGAAAATTACGAGCCCCGAAGCAGCCATTGCCACTATCCCTGATGGCGTCAATATTTTTCTCACCGGCAACTGTTCTATTCCCCAATATTTGCTCAAGGCCCTGGTCGAACGAGCAAAACGTGATCAGATTCACGGTGTTACCATTCATCAGATTCTTACCCTGGGAAATGCCGATTATGTTGCCCCCGATATGGAGGGCAAAATTCGTGTCAATACGATGTTTATCGGCCCCAATGTACGGGGGGCTGTCAACGCGGGCCGGGCAGATTTTACTCCCGTCTTTTTGAATGAAATCCCCAAATTATTTCGCGAAGGCATTATTCCCCTGGATGTAAGTCTCATTCATGTCTCACCTCCTGACGAACATGGTTTTTGCTCTTACGGTATCGAAGTCGGTATTACCAAACCGGCAGCAGAAAGTTCCCGAATCATCATCGCCGAAGTGAATGAGCAGATGCCGCGTACCTTGGGGGATAGCTTCATCCATGTTTCCAAAATTACGCATGTGGTGCCGGTCAATTATCCCTTGACCGAAATGGTGCAGGGCGAACCAGGGGAATTAGAAAAGGCTATCGGTGCCCATGTCGCCGAACTCATTCCCGACGGCGCCACACTGCAATTGGGGATTGGCGCCATTCCTGATGGTGTCCTCTACTATTTGAAAGACAAGCGTGATCTGGGTATCCATAGCGAGATATTTTCCGATGGCGTCGTCGATCTCGTGGAATTGGGTGTGGTGACCAATGAGCGCAAGACTTTGCATCGGGGAAAGATGATTTGTGGGATGATTTTGGGCTCGCAGAGATTGTATAATTTTGTCGACGATAACGCCATGGTCGAATTTCATCCTCAGGATTACGTCAATGATCCCTTTATCATTGCCCAAAATGACAACATGATCTCGATCAACTCCGCTCTGGAAGTTGATCTCACCGGCCAGGTTTGCGCCGACTCCATCGGCCATCGTTTTTACAGCGGTGTTGGCGGCCAGGTCGATTTCGTGCGGGGCGCAGCTCGCAGCAAAGGAGGTAAGCCCATCATTACCCTGCCATCTACGGCTAAAAACGGCAGCATCTCCCGTATCGTCGCCGAACTGAAGCCGGGGGCAGGCGTCGTTACGACCCGCAACGACGTCCATTATATCGTCACCGAATACGGTGTGGCTGATTTGTACGGTAAAACGATTCGGCAACGGGTGGAGGCCCTGATTAACATTGCCCATCCTGATTTTCGTGAAGATTTACGCCGGCAGGCCCGTGCTTTTAACTACATTTGATTTGTGCTATCTGTGTTTATCCTACTCATCGACACTCTCAACCGTGATTTTTTACTATGATTACCATTGATATTCCCGATTATCGTCTGCTTACCCTCAAGTATTTGGTACTGGATTTGAACGGTACCCTGGCTGCTGATGGCGTGGTTCTACCAGGAGTGGCCGAGCGCCTACGTCAACTTCGCTCTCAACTCGAGACAACCCTACTCACGGCCAATACCCATGGCGGTGGTGCGGAAACAGCTCAGTACCTGGGTATTGAATTCCGCTTGCTCGAACCCGCGCCAGGTGGGGCTCAGAAGGAAGCTTTTGTGCGGGCGTTGGGTGCGGATCATGTCGTTGCCATCGGCAATGGTGCTAATGACGCGGCGATGTTACAAGCCGCGGCTCTGGGGATCGCTGTCAATGGAATCGAGGGCCTGGCTACAGTGGCACTGACAGCGGCCGACCTCTATCTGCCCCACATTGTTGATGCTCTCGATTTACTGTTACATCCCAACCGCCTGCGTGCTACCTTGCGCCGGTAAAAGGGAGATTCCCCTGTCCCCGTGGTTTTTCGAGGACGAGGGATGCCGTTACCCTACCCTGCCATACTTGCCGTGAGAATGAAGGTATACGTCACAGGTTTGCTCCCTGGGCCGTAGTTTGCTATGCTTCTTCTTTAACGTCAATCCTCCATTTTTCACCAAATTCCCTTCTCAAGATCATGAACCATCCCTTTCTTTACATCCCTGGCCCTACCGAAGTTGCAGAAAGTGTGCTCGAAGCACAAACGAAAGCAATGATCGGTCATCGTACCCCCGAGTTTACAGAACTATTCTATCGCATCATCGATCGCCTTTCACAAGTTCTGCTCACAAAGCAGCATGTGTACATTACGGCTTCTTCCGGCTCTGGCTTGCAAGAAGCCTCGGTACGCAATGCCATCAGGCCCGGGCGCAAAGTACTCAACATCGTGACGGGCGCCTTTGGTGATCGTTGGCAGAAGGTTTCTGCTGCCAACGGCTGTGATTCAGTGCGAGTTGATCTCACCTGGGGACAGCCCATTCGTCCCGAAGATGTCGATCGATATCTGGCTGAAGGCGGTTTCGATGCTGTTACCGTCGTACACAACGAAACCAGTACCGGCGTTATGAGTGATATCGCCGCTATTGCCAGCCTAGTGCACGAAAAATATCCCGATGTCTTGCTCCTGGTCGATGCTGTTTCCTCGGCTAGCGGGGTTCGTATCGCCTTCGATGAGTGGGGTTTGGATTTTCTGCTCACCTCCTCGCAAAAGGCTTTTGCCCTGCCCCCAGGCCTGGCCTTTGCTTTTGCCTCAGACCGCATGTTAGAACGGGCGAAAGAAGTACCAAATCGAGGATGGTACTTCGATTTGCTCCTTCTGGAAAAATACATCAGTGCTGGCCGCACGACGCCGGCTACTCCCGCCATCAGTTTGCTTTACGCCGCCGATCATCAACTCCAGCGTATTCTAGATGAGGGTCTGGAAGCACGTTGGCAGCGGCATCAGCAATGTATGGAACTGACCCACGCCTGGGCACGCGATCGCGGCTTTTCTCTGTTCCCCGCCCCTGGTTACGAATCCCGCACGGTGACTTGTGTGAGTAATGACCGCAATGTCGATGTGCCTGCGATGATCGCCTATGCGCGCGAACGTGATTGCGTTATCGGCAATGGTTATGGCCAGCTCAAAAACAAGACCTTCCGCATCGCCCACATGGGCGAACTTGCTCCCACTGATATGCAGCGACTTTTTGCTGTACTTGATGATTATCTGGCTAACGAAGCTGCCCCTTAGATTGACAAGATGTAAGGCGGATGGAGGGCGAATGAATGTGAAGAAATACAGCATTCGTGCTTAGCTATGTTAGCCCCTTGTCCCTTTCAAAAAACTGGCCCGGCTCATTTAGCGGTGAGACGGGCCGCCCATCTTAAAAAAACAGGAGTCTTATCATGTATCATGAAATAGAAAGTATTGTAGGCCGCGAAATTCTCGATAGCCGGGGAAACCCTACCATCGAGGTGGAGGTTGTAACCAGTAGTGGTGCTGTCGGCCGCGCTGCCGTTCCCAGCGGCGCCAGTACCGGTATTCATGAGGCAGTGGAACTGCGAGATGGTGATCCCGATCGCTTCAACGGAAAAGGTGTTCTCAAGGCGGTAGAAAATGTCAATACCGTGATCGAGGAAGCACTATTTGGCCTGGATGTCACAGAACAACTCACCATCGACGGTATCCTTATCACCCTGGATGGTACCGAGAATAAATCCAGTTTAGGAGCAAATGCCATTCTTGGTGTCTCCCTGGCTTGTGCCCATGCCGCCGCTGCCGCGCTCGATATTCCTCTCTACCGTTACCTGGGGGGGGCGGCTGCCCGTACCCTGCCCGTGCCGATGATGAATATTCTCAACGGTGGCAAACACGCGGTTAATTCCACAGATTTTCAGGAATTCATGATTATGCCGGCGGGAGCTTCCAGCTTTGCCGAGGCTCTGCGCTGGGGTGCCGAAACCTATCACACTCTGAAAAAAGTGCTGAAGAAGAAAGGCTACAGCACCAATGTCGGTGACGAAGGCGGCTTTGCCCCCAGCTTAGGCTACAATGCCGAGGCTATCGAGGTCATTCTCGAAGCCATCGAAACCGCAGGCTATCGTCCTGGTGAGGACATCTTCATTGCCCTGGACCCTGCTGCCAGCGAAATTTACGATCCTGAAACAGGATTGTACGATCTGGCCAAAGAGGGCCGCAAACTCAACAGTGAAGAGATGGTTGATTTCTATGTCGACTGGATCAACAAGTATCCCATCATTTCTCTGGAAGATGGTTTGGCTGAAGACGACTGGGATGGCTGGCAAAAACTGACTGCAGCCCTGGGTGACCGCATCCAGATTGTCGGCGATGATCTGCTGGTGACGAACACCACTCGAATTGCCCGCGCTATCTCCGAGAAATCCTGTAATTCGCTTTTATGCAAGGTCAATCAGATTGGCACCCTTACAGAAGCCATTTCTGCCGTCGATATGGCCCATCGCGCCGGCTGGACCGTGGTCGTGTCCCATCGTTCCGGCGAAACCGAGGATAGCACCATTGCGGATCTGGTCGTAGCTTTGAATACCGGTCAGATCAAGACTGGTGCTCCTGCTCGTTCTGAGCGCGTTGCCAAATACAATCAGCTTCTCCGCATCGAAGAAAATCTGGGTGATGGCGCTGTCTATCCCGGTCTCGCCACTTTCACCAATCTCCGTCGCTAATCCCCGCCATTGTCACAAGCCCAAGTTGTGAAAAATAGGACCCCGGTCGACTGGTAGACCCGGCAGGAAGATAGTCTTTCTTGCTCAGCCGGTTTTTCAGTCGATCGGGTTCTTTAGTTGAGAGAAGGGGTGTGAATCAGGTTGTCTCGAGATCCATGCGCGGTCGCCGCACGAGACCGTCGTAATCACCGTAGCGGGGATGATCGAGGATATGCGCCATATAGAGCTTTTCCACCCAGATGGCATTGCTGTAGGCAGGAGGCACA